>JAGNOM010000287.1 GCA_017990155.1 Propionivibrio sp.
GCACAACGTCCTCAACGCGCTGGCGGCCATTGCGGTGGCAACCGAAGTCGGTGTGCCTGATGAGGCGATCATTAAGGCGCTGGCCGAGTTCAAGGGCGTTGGTCGCCGCTTCCAGCGCTACGGCGAAGTGGCATTGGCGAGCGGTGGAAGCTTGACGCTGGTCGATGACTACGGCCACCACCCGGCCGAAATGAAAGCGACGATCGCCGCCGCGCGCGGCGCTTTTCCCGGACGCCGCCTGCTGCTCGCGTTCCAGCCGCACCGCTACACGCGCACGCGCGACTGTTTCGAGGATTTTGTCAGCGTCCTGAACACGGTCGATGCCCTGGTCCTCGCCGAAATCTACGCCGCCGGCGAAGCGCCGATCGTCGCCGCCGACGGCCGTGCCCTGGCGCGCGCCTTGCGCGTCGCCGGAAAGATCGAACCGGTCTTCGTCGAGAACATCGCCGACGTTCCACAAACAATTCTGGATGTCGCCCGCGACGGCGACGTCGTGATCACGATGGGCGCCGGCTCGATCGGCGGTGTTTCGGTGAAACTGGTGGTGGTATGAGCGTGGCGAAGACAACTAACCACAGAGACACAGAGGTTTTGCCGTGTTTCTTCTCTGTGTCTCTGTGTCTCTGTGGTGAAAGGTTTGTTGTATGTCTGATTTTGGAAAAGTAGCCGTTCTCTTCGGCGGCACCTCGGCCGAGCGTGAGGTCTCGCTCAAGAGCGGCTCGCGCGTGCTGGCGGCGTTGAAGAGCCAGGGTGTCGACGCGCACGCCTTCGATCCGGCCGAACGCAAGCTCGATGAACTGGCCGGCTTCGACCGCGCCTTCATCGCCCTGCACGGCCGGCACGGCGAGGACGGTACGATCCAGGGCGCGCTCGAACTGATGCATATTCCCTACACCGGCAGCGGCGTCATGGCTTCGGCGGTCGGCATGGACAAGTGGCGCACGAAGCTGTTGTGGCGCTCGGTCGGTTTGGCGATTCCCGAGTTCGTGATGCTCGACGCGAACAGCGACTTTTCCGCAGTCGAAAAGCAGTTGGGTTTGCCGCTTTTCGTCAAACCCGCCTGCGAAGGCTCGTCGATTGGCGTGACCAAGGTGCGTCAAGCCGGCGAACTGCGCGGCGCCTATCTCGAGGCGGTAAAACACGATCCTCTGGTGATCGCCGAGAAGGGCGTTCTTGGCGGCGAATACACGGCGTCGATCCTGGGTGACGAAGCCTTGCCGATCATCAAGATCGAACCGGCGACCGATTTCTACGACTACGAAGCCAAGTATTTCCGCGACGACACGGCGTATCGCTGCCCGTGTGGTCTGTCGGAAGAACGCGAGCTGGAGATCCGCGCGCAGGCGCTCGAAGCCTTCCGCGTGCTCGGCTGCCGCGGCTGGGGCCGGGTCGATTTTCTGATGGACGAACAGGGCAACGCCTACATGCTCGAAGTGAATACCTCGCCCGGAATGACCGATCACTCGCTGGTGCCGATGGCCGCGCGCGTTGCCGGCATTTCGTACGAGGCGCTGGTCATGCGCGTTCTCTCCCTGGCCACTCTTGGATGATCGATGTGGAACCGACCGCAACTGATGGCCGCTGTGTCCGACCTGCTGTTCGCGGCAGCGGCAGCGGCTTTGCTGGTCGCAGCCCTCGTCGGGGTGGCGCGCTTGCCGCTGTTTCCGGTGCACGAAATTCAGGTCACGAACGCTCTGCGCGAAGTGCGGCGCGGCGAGCTGGAAGAAGTGCTGGCCGGTCGTTTGCGCGGCAACTTCTTCAGCATCAATCTCGAGGGAATTCGCCAGGCGGTCGAGCAGCTGCCGTGGGTGCGCAGCGCCGAAGCGCGCCGCCAATGGCCGTCGAGGATCGAACTCGCAATCGAGGAGCATGCGCCGGTCGCCTATTGGGGCGACGCCACGGGGCAGCTTGTGAACAGCCACGGCGAAGTGTTCACGGCGACGATGACCGCGCCGCCACCGTCGCCGATTCCGATGCTCTTCGGCCCGAACGAGTTGACGCTCGACATGCTCGGCTACTACCAGCAAGCCGCCGAGCTGACCAAACCGCTCGGCCGCGTACCGCAGACCTTGACCATTTCGCCGCGCCTCGCGGTCCAGTTGAAGCTGGACGACGGCATGGTCGTCGAGCTCGGGCGGGAACAGCCGAAAGCGCCGGTGCGCGAGCGACTGCTGCGCTTCGTCGAGTTCTATCCGAACGTGTTGAACGCTGTGCATCAGCGGCCGACGGTCGTCGATATGCGGTATCCGAACGGATTTGCGCTGCACGTTGCGGCAGCGCCGGTAACTGAAAACAAAGGGAAACCATGAGCAGGGATAGCAAGGAACTCATCGTCGGGCTCGATATCGGGACGACCAAGATCGTTGCGCTGGTCGCCGAAGTCAGCCCGGAAGGCCGGCTCAACATCATCGGCATGGGATCGCAGGATTCCAAGGGGCTACGGAAAGGCGTGGTCGTCAACATCGAAGATACGGTGACGACGATCTCGCGCGTGCTCCAGGAAGTCGAGCTGATGGCCGACTGCAAGGTCAAGGATGTGTATACCGGCATCGCCGGTAGCCACATCAAGAGCTTCAACTCGAACGGCATGGTCGCGATCAAGGACAAGGAAGTGACGCCGATGGATGTCGAGCGCGTCATCGAAACCGCGCGTGCGATGCCGATTCCCGCCGATCAGGAGATCCTGCACATCCTGACGCAGGAGTTCATCATCGACGACCAGGACGGCATCCGCGAGCCGATCGGCATGAGCGGCTTCCGGCTGGAAGTGATGGTGCATATCGTCACCGGCGCCGTCTCGGCGGCGCAGAACATCGTCAAATGCGTCCGCCGCTGCGGCCTTGAAGTGAATGATCTGGTCCTGCAGCCGCTCGCGTCGAGCTACGCGGTGCTGTCCGAGGACGAGAAGGATCTCGGTATCTGCCTGATCGATATCGGCGGCGGCACGACCGACCTCGCGATCTGGACGCAAGGCGCGATCCGCCACACGTCGGTGATCCCGATCGCCGGCGACCAGATTACCAACGACATCGCGATGGCGCTGCGCACGCCTACCCGTGAGGCCGAGGACATCAAGTGCAAGTTCGGTTGTGCGCTCTCCGAGCTGGCCGATCCGGAAGATGTGCTCGATGTGGCCGGCGTCGATGATCGCCCGTCGCGCCGGCTATCGCGCCGCGCGCTGGCCGATGTGATCCAGCCGCGCGTCGAGGAATTGTTCGAGTTGATCCAGGCCGAACTACGCCGTTCCGGATTCGAGGAAGTGCTCTCGTCCGGAATCGTGTTGACCGGCGGATCGTCGGTCATGCCGGGAATGATCGAGCTCGGCGAAGAGGTCTTCCACATGCCGGTTCGCCTCGGCATCCCGAAGTACTCGGGCGCCTTGGCCGACGTCATCCAGTCGCCGCGCTTTGCCGCCGCCTACGGCCTGCTGCTCGAAGCGCAGACGCAGCGCAAGCGCGGGCTAAAAGTTAGGGAAACAAGAGATGTGAAGCAGGTGTTCGGACGGATGAAGTCCTGGTTCGAAAAGAATTTCTGAGATTGCCAATTAGTTGCCATTTAACAGTTTTTTGCGGAGGAGAGAGCCATGTTTGAAATCATCGAGAAAGAAGATGCAGGAAGCGAATGGGGCACGGTCATCAAGGTGATCGGTGTCGGTGGCGCCGGCGGCAACGCCGTTGACCACATGATTCGTGAAGGCGTGATGGGCGTCGAGTTCGTCGCGGCGAATACCGACGCGCAGGCGCTCAATCGCAGTGTCGCGCACAAGAAACTGCGCCTGGGCAAGACCGGGCTGGGCGCAGGTGCCAAGCCCGAGGCCGGCCGCAGCGCGGCGGAGGAGGAGCGCGAGCACATCGCCGAGTCGCTCAAGGGCGCGCACATGGTCTTCATCACTGCCGGCATGGGCGGTGGCACCGGCACCGGTGCCGGCCCGATCGTCGCCGAAGTGGCGCGCGAGCTGGGCATCCTGACCGTGGCCGTCGTCACCAAGCCGTTCGGTTTCGAAGGCAAGCGCCTGAAGATCGCCGAAGCCGGCATCGCCGAGCTACAGAAGAACGTCGACTCGCTGATCGTCATCCTCAACGACAAGTTGATGGACGTGCTCGGCGAAGACGTTTCGATGGACGAAGCCTTCAAGGCCGCCGACAACGTCCTGCGCAACGCCGTTGGCGGCATCGCCGAAATCATCAACTACCCGGGCCTGGTCAACGTCGACTTCGAAGACGTGCGCACGGTCATGGGCGAAATGGGCATGGCCATGATGGGTTCGGCCA
>JAGNOM010000288.1 GCA_017990155.1 Propionivibrio sp.
GAGCAACGGAAGCGAGCCGGGGGAAGTCGGCGAGGACTGTTTGAGGGGCGCAGCCCCGAGTTCCGCAGCCGCCCGGCTTGCTGAGTAGCGCAGGGTAGCCGGCAAAGCCGGCCGCGTAACGCGGGGGCGCCTTTTCTTTGGCTTCTTTCTTTTGGCGACCCAAAAGAAAGAATGCCCGCGCGCCAGGCGCGGAACCCTGCGTCTCATCAACAAGCAGACCTCGCAAACTACCGAAGCCGATGCGTCCTAACCGCACCGTTCGCGGGAGATACAGCGTCGGTTTGCGGTTTCGCCTGCATGATCTCCGGCAATTTCACCTCGATCCAGTCCGCAAGGTCGCGCACGCGCAGCGCGACCTCTTGGCCCAATGGCGTCAGCGAATACTCGACGTGCGGTGGCACGACCGGGTACTGCACGCGCAGGACGAAGCCGTCGGCTTCCAGCCATTGCAGCGTCTGCGCCAGCATTTTCTCGCTGACGCCACCGATCTTGCGCCGAAGATCGCTGAAGCGGTGCGTTCCGGCCATCAGCGCCACGAGCAATAGCACGCCCCAGCGGCTGGTGACGTGCTTGAGCACCTCGCGCGACGGACAGGCCTCGGCGAACAGGTTGCCGCGCATGAGGTGTTCGGAGAGCGGGATGCGCTCGGTTTCGCTGCTCGGGGTCGAAATATCGGACATGCACTAACCTTTAGGTGCGTACTTACGAAAAGTAAGTATATCCGATACCGTGAGTGCTCCTACATCAAATCACTCAGGAGTAAGCACTATGATCGTTATTTCCGGAGCCTCCGGCCAACTCGGCCACCTCGTCATCCAATCCTTGCTCGCCAAGGTTCCTGCCTCGCAAATCGTCGCCGCGGTACGCAATCCCGAGCGTGCGTCCGATCTTGCCGCTTTGGGCGTGCAGATTCGCAAGGCCGACTATACCGATCCAGCTTCCCTTGACGCCGCCTTTCAGGGGGCTGAGAAGGTGTTGCTGATTTCATCGAGCGAGGTTGGACTGCGTGAGGCACAGCACAGGAATGTCATCGATGCCGTCAAGAAAGCCGGCGTCTCGCTGCTCGCTTATACGAGTCTGTTGCACGTCGATACATCGCCGTTGGGACTGGCCGGCGAACACGCGGCGACTGAAGCCTACCTCGGACAGTCCGGTGTTCCCTTCGTGCTGCTGCGCAACGGCTGGTATACGGAGAACTACCTGGCCAGCATTCCACCAGCACTGCAACACGGCGCTTTCATCGGCAGTGCTGGCGAAGGGCGCATCGCTTCCGCTGCGCGCGCCGACTATGCAGAGGCCGCCGCGGTGGCGTTGACGACGCCGGACCAGTCCGGCAAGGTCTATGAACTCGCTGGCGACGAGTCCTATACGCTCGCCGAGTTCGCGGCCGAACTAAGCCGTCAGTCGGGCAAACAGATTCCGTACGTCAATCTGCCGGAAAGCGAGTTCAAGGCCGCACTGGTTGGCGCCGGCTTGCCGGAACCGCTCGCCGGCTTGCTGGCCGACTCTGACGCCGGCGCGTCGAAAGGCGGCCTGTTTGATGACAAGCGCCAGCTCAGCGCTTTGATCGGCCGGCCAACGACGCCGCTCGCGGCGCTCATTCAGGCCGCGTTGAAGTAATCAACCCGGGCGGGGTCGGCTTTCAGGTCGTGGTTTCGACGGGTTCTACGAGCTCGCCGCCGATCTGAAAGACCGATGCCTCCCATCCGGGCTGATTTTGTGCCACAAGGCAATTGAAGGTTTGCTCGGCCATTTTCTCGAAGTCTTGCCGATAGACGGTGATCGTAAGCGCGCGCGACTCCGGGTAGTCGTCGGGTGAGGCAACGCGGATCGAATCGAGCACACGCGAAATCAGGGCTTTACGGATGGCGACGCCAATCTCGCCGTCGCCGCAGAGGATCCCGTCGGGCGGGGTGGGGGAGGACTTGATTTCATCGGCAATCGTCGCAGCGACGCGTACGAGTTTGCTCTTGTCGCGCCAGTCGATCCTTCGGATAAAAGCCGGCGCTGGCGTCTGCGCACGCGCGGCCGTTTCACGCTCGTGCGCACTAAGGACGGCGGCATTGTCCCATCCAATGTAAGCGATCCGGCTCGCGCCCCTTTTATGCAGCGCGCCATACAGCGCGGCGATTGCATCCTGATTGTCGAGCAGCACGCCATCAGCGTATGGCGAGCGCGTGACGACATCGAAGAAAACCATGTTCATGCCCAAGCCGCGCAGGCGGCGGATGGCTTCCATGTCGACCGGCTGGTCTTCAAGCCAGATCACCGCATTGTGGATGTTCTTCTGCATGAGCTTGAACAGGCTGGCTTCGAGCGCTTCGCTGGCTGGCACCTGTTTGAAGAGCACGAGCGAATCGCTGCGTTCGGCCGTGCGCTGGAAGTGATCGATGAACGCGGCGAAAAAGACGTTCTGCGCGTGTGCGAGGACGGCGATGATGTCCGTCGTTCCCTGATACCCCGCGATCGACAGGCTGACCCGGTTGCCGCTGCCCTGAACGCGCTGGATGATGCCGTCGCTTTCCAGCAGCGCCAGCGCCTTGCGCACCGTGACGCGGCTGACGCCGAGGCTCTCGGCGAGCGTGCGTTCGGGCGGCAGGTTCTCGCCATCGACGTACTCGCCGCGAAAAATCCGCTCGCAGATCTTGTTTTCGAGGATGCGGTAGAGGCGGTCTTTTTCGCTGGCTTTCATACTCAGATCATGCGGTCAGTTCAGTGCGGTCGAGTCCAGGTCGAGCCGCTTGATGATGTCCTGCTGGATCTCGGGCGACAGGTCGAGGAAGTTCACGAAGGTGCCGTGGATGCGCATGATATAGATTCCGCTCGGCGCGTGCTCCTTGGGGTTGGCGAGCACCTGGCGCAGGGTTTCCGGCGTCGTGACGTTGACGTAAAGATAGAACGGTCCGGGGTCGCCGTCAGGACCGCTCGTAAAGAGCGGCGCGACGACCTTGCGCTGGAATTCCAGCCCCTTTTCGCCAAGCGTCTTGCCACGGAAATGGGCGGGGTTGATGCCGAAATGCGAGGCGTAGCCGCCGTTCATCTCCTTGTAGGGCAGACTCGCGCCCGAGAGCACGCGGAAGCCGAGGCCCGATTGCGCTTCGCCGTACAGCGGGTCGAGTCCGTAACCGAGCATTTCGCGCGCTTGCCGTCCGTCCGGCGTCGCGCCGACCCAGTGGCCGTAAAGCAAGTGCGTGGACGGCGTGCTCCAGTCCGGCCGGAATGGGTTGCCAAGATAGTTGCGCTTGGCGGCGATGATCGCGTTGATGCGCTGTGCGACATCCTTCGCCTCCCGATCGACCAACTCGATGTTGTTGCCGAATTTCGGGCAGCTGCGCAGGTATTGGCGCAGGTCTTCGTCGTCCATGAAATTGGTCTTCAGCGCGCGCAGCAGGCGTTCCGATTCGAGTGGCCTATCCTTCAGGAACTGATCGATCGCGACAAAGGAGTCGGCGACGATCGACAGACCGTGGATCAGGCAACCGCTGCCGTTGTATTGGGTACCTTGTTCGTTGGTATCGCGCATGTCGATACCGGTTTCGATGCCGCCCATGAAGGTCGACAGGAAAGGCACTGGCAACAGGCCGATCGCGCGCGACGCTTCGTTGGCGGCAACGGCCATCGAGTCGGCGAAGTGTTCGACGTGCGCATAGAAGCTCTCGCGGATATTGAACAGGACTTCGGTGCTGTGATTCGTCTTGATGCCCAGGGCAGCGTGGTCGAGCCCCAGCTTGCGGCCGGAAATCGCTGACGTGCCGCCGTGCAGCGTCAGTTCCAGAATCTTGGCGAGGTTCAGCCAGCTGTTCGTCGTGTTGCCGTTGTCCTTGCCCATAATCAGCGGTTCCTGGCAGCCGGCGATCGAGTAGTTTTCGAGGTCGTTCGGCTCGACGCCGGCTTTGGCGAGGACTTCGAACAGCGAGTCGTCATTGAAGAGTGACGGCGTCAGAACGCCCGGCGAGAAGAAGAAGCGTCCGAGTTCCTCGTAGAGCGCCGACGGCGTGTTCTTGTGCAGCTTGGCCGAGAGAATCGGCTGCGGCAGATTCATGTCGAAATAAGCGTCGAGCAGGGCGTAGGACGAGGGATTGGTGAGATCGGTCCCGTCGAGCGATTTGCCGCCGACCATGACGTTCTGCGAGATCGCCCAGCTGCGGTCGCCGACGTTGAAGAAGGTGAGGAAGTGCTTGAATAGCGCGGCGCTGCTGGCGCGGTCGCTGTCGTCCATGGCGCGGTAGGGTTCGAAGATGCGGTCCGCGTTGCCGACCG
>JAGNOM010000051.1 GCA_017990155.1 Propionivibrio sp.
GGTGACCAGGCGGTTCGGAAGTACGATGAGATTGGTGGTATGGCGGACGGCGTTGACGCTCACATAACCTTCACCATAAGCGGTAAAGACATTGAGGCCAACGGTTCTCTCTGGCTGCAGCTTCATAAAATTGCGATGCACAATACGTTAATAGTAGGATTATATCTTTATGCACAGCGTAATTCGACGGCGTCTGCGAACGAAGCGCTCTTTGTGGTATTCACTTTGCATCCGGACAGGACGGCTTGCCGAACGGCAGGCTGCATTGGTTGATCGTTATGAAACCCGTACTCAAGTCGAACAAGTTGGCCAACGTCTGCTATGACATTCGCGGACCTGTACTGCAGCAGGCCAAGCAGATGGAGGACGAGGGGCACAAGATCATCAAGCTGAATATCGGCAATCTGGCCTCGTTCGGTTTCGACTCGCCGGAAGAAATCCAGCTCGACATGATCCGCAACCTGCCGAATGCGGCGGGTTACTCGGATTCCAAAGGGATTTTCGCCGCGCGCAAGGCGGTGATGCATTACACCCAGCAGAAGCACATCAAGGGCGTGACGCTGGAAGACATCTATATCGGCAATGGCGTGTCAGAACTGATCGTCATGGCCATGAATGCTCTGCTCAATTCGGGCGACGAAGTGCTGGTGCCGGCGCCGGACTATCCGTTGTGGACGGCTGCCGTGAGTCTCTCGGGTGGAACGCCGCGGCACTATCTGTGCGACGAGGCGAACGAGTGGTTGCCTGATCTCGACGACATCCGCGCCAAGATCACGCCGAAGACCCGCGCGATCGTCATCATCAATCCGAACAATCCGACCGGTGCCTTGTATCCGGATAGCGTGCTGCTTGAAATTATCCAGGTCGCTCGCGAGCACAACCTGATCATCTACGCCGACGAGGTGTATGACAAAGTGTTGTATGACGGCGTGACGCACACGGCGATTGGCTCGCTGTCCGAGGACGTGCTGACCGTCAGTTTCAACGGTCTTTCGAAGAACTATCGTTCCTGTGGCTATCGGGCCGGCTGGATGGTTGTCTCCGGGGATCTGCGCGATGCGCGCGATTACATCGAAGGGCTGGATATGCTCGCTTCGATGCGCCTGTGCGCCAACGTGCCGGGCCAGTACGGCATCCAGACGGCGCTTGGTGGCTATCAAAGCATTGACGATCTGATCTCACCGACAGGGCGCCTGTATCGTCAGCGCAATCTCGCGCATGAACTGATCACAGCCATCCCGGGGGTGTCGTGCGTGAAGCCGAAGGCAGCGCTCTACATGTTCCCCAAGCTTGATCCGGAGATGTATCCGATCAAGAACGACCAGGCCTTCATCGCCGAACTTCTGCGTGAAGAGCGTGTCTTGCTGGTACAGGGGACGGGTTTCAACTGGCCGCACCCGGATCACTTCCGGCTCGTTTTCCTTCCGCATGAGGATGACCTGCGCGAAGCGATCGGGCGTGTTGCACGCTTCCTGGAAGGTTACAGGAAGCGTCATGGCACCTGACTATCGGGTCATCGCTGTCACGGACGACGCCGGGGAGTTGCGCGAGCCTGCCTGGTTGGCGCGAGCAGAGTCGGTGCATCGCCAATTGCGTCCGCAGTTGCCTCCTGAATACGAGGCGCGTTTGCAGGTAATCTTTGCCGCCGGTGCGCGTATGGCACTGGTCGTCGATGCCGACTCCGTGTGTAGCGTGGCGTTGTGGCGCGTGGTCGAGAACACGTACGAAGGGCGCCGTCTGTACGTCGACGACCTGGTGAGCGACGAAACCAGGCGTTCAAGCGGGGCAGGCAAGATGTTGCTCGATTGGCTACAGGCCAAGGCCGAATCACTCGGTTGCGATGTGCTCGCGCTTGATTCCGGCGTTCAGAGGGATCGGGCGCACCGTTTTTATTTTCGCGAGGGGATGCATATTTCCTCGTTCTGTTTTAGGAAAGTACTGAAATGAAACCGATCAACGTTGGACTTCTCGGCATCGGCACCGTCGGTGGCGGCACCTTTACCGTTCTCAAACGCAACGCCGAGGAAATCACCCGTCGCGCCGGTCGGCCAATCCAGATTACCGTGGTTGCCGACAAGAACCTTGAACTGGCCAAGCAGGTTACAGGCGGCACGTGTCGTCTGACCGACGACGCCTTTTCGGTGGTCGTGGACCCGGACATCGATATCGTCATCGAACTGATCGGCGGATACGGCGTTGCCAAGGACCTCGTGCTCAAGGCGATCGAGAATGGCAAGCACGTTGTCACGGCCAACAAGGCGTTGCTGGCGAACTACGGCAACGAGATTTTTGACGCCGCGCAAAAGAAAGGCGTGACCGTTGCTTTCGAAGCGGCCGTCGCTGGCGGCATCCCGATCATCAAGGCCTTGCGCGAGGGCCTGACCGCTAACCGGATCGAGTGGATCGCCGGGATCATCAACGGGACGACCAACTTCATTCTCTCCGAAATGCGCGACAAGGGCCTGAGCTTCGAGACCGTGCTCAAGGAAGCGCAACGTCTGGGCTACGCCGAGGCCGATCCAACCTTTGACGTCGAAGGCGTCGATGCGGCGCACAAACTCACGATCATGAGCGCGATCGCCTTCGGCAATTCGATGTGCTTCGACAAGGCGCATATTGAAGGCATTACGAAGCTCGACTCCGCGGATATCAGATATGCCGAGCAACTCGGCTATCGCATCAAGCTGCTCGGTATCACCAAGCGTACGCCGGAAGGGGTTGAGCTGCGCGTGCATCCGACGCTGATTCCCGAAAAGCGCCTGATCGCCAACGTCGAAGGTGCGATGAACGCCGTGCTCGTCAAAGGCGACGCGGTGGGCGCCACGCTGTATTACGGCAAGGGCGCGGGCGCCGAGCCGACCGCTTCGGCCGTGATCGCCGACCTGGTCGACGTGACGCGCATGCATACGGCCGATCCGCAGCACCGCGTGCCGCATCTGGCATTCAAGCCGGAAGCGATGGTCGATCTGCCGATCCTGCCGCTGTCCGAGGTGATCACCAGTTATTACCTGCGTCTGCGGGTTGAGGACAAGCCGGGCGTACTCGCCGACATTACGCGCATCCTGGCCGATCAACAGATTTCGATCGACGCCATGATTCAGCGCGAGCCGGATGAAGGCGAGGAGCAGACCGACATCATCATGCTGACGCACAAGACGCGCGAGAAGAACATCGATGCTGCGATCGCCCGGATCGAGGGGTTGTCGGTGATCAAGGCCAAGATCACGCGCTTGCGTCTCGAAGAATTGCTGTAGCAATCGCACATGGCGTGCTGTGCGCGCCAATACGCGGTGTTATTTCAGTGCTGGCCTGTAGGTGAGTGAATAGCGGATAGTTCCGGATTCATGTCTCCGCAGGCCAGACTTGTTTTGCCACGCCCAGCGTGCCCAGGCCAAAGACAGTCTGATTTCCCTTCCGCTTTCAGGGGCATCGCTGGGGAAGATCAAAGACTCTGGCGAAGCGTCGCCGGAGAATGCTCGCTTGCACCAGCCTGGTGTTCTTTCAGGAGATTTCAATGCACGCTTGTGACCATCCCACCCCGGAAGCGCTCTATCCTTTTGACGCGCGCGGAATCGCCAAGCGCTTTCGTCATGCCGCGATCTTCGGTGCCTTTGATGCACTGATGCCGGGCGAAACGATGCGTTTTTGCAACGACCACGACCCGTTGCCGCTACTCGGACAATTGCAGGCGCGTTACGGCCACGCCGTTGCGATCACCTACGTACAGCGCGAACCGGGTGCCATCGTCATCGATTTCGCCAAACAGGCCGTGCCGGCTTAACGCCAATCGGGCCGAGAGCGCGCAGGCATGCTGATCTATCTGGGTAGCTCCGCTCTCACGGCCTTTCTCGTCAGCGGCGTGCTTTCGATTCTCGACGCCCTTTCTCCCCTCGCCACCGCGCACCTCGTACTTGCGGTTGCCATCATGCCGCTGATTTTCGGGGCGATTACGCACTTCATGCCGGTTCTGACCCGTAGTGGAGGACCGCACCGCGCGGTGTGGTTGATACCCTTGCTGCTTCAAGTCGCCGGTATTCTGGTTTTTCTGTACTTCCAGGGCGCGGCGGGCATGGGTGCCTTACACGCCGCAGCGGGCCTGTCCCTGCTGAGTTGTATCGGGCTGTCCGCCTGGTTGGTCCGCCGGGCCAGGCGTACGCTCGGCAAACCGCATCCCGGATGGCGCTGGTATCTGGCAGCGATTGCCTGTCTGGGCGCAGGTCTGGCACTTGTACCGGTGATGAGTGTCTGGCCCGAGCTATGGCCGTCGCTGCGCCTGCTTCATCTGCATCTGAACACGCTGGGCTTCGTCGGCCTGACGGCCATCGGCACCTTGCAAGTGCTGATGCCGACGATATTGAGCGGCCCGGATGCCGAAGCCAGCGTTCGATTGCAACAGGATTTGCCGCCGGCTTTGGTCGGGGTGGTACTGATTGCGATCGGTGCAGCATTCTGGTGGCCTCTGTCGATTCTCGGCGCGCTATCCCTGGGTTACGTCGTCGTTCGACTTGGATCGGCGTGGCTGCGGCGCTATGGCTTGCGGATGATCGTCAATTCGGGTGCGGCGGCCAGTTTGGCGGCAGCGCTGATCGGATTCTTGATGCTGCTGCTGTTCGGGATCGCGCACGGCTTGGGTTGGCTCAGTGGGCATGATGCCGTTCCAGCGTTCGTCGCCGGCTTTCTCATGCCCTTGGTCACTGGTGCGCTATCGCAACTCTTGCCCGTATGGTGCATTCCGGGGCGACGCACGGCCATGCGCGATCGGCTGCACCAGATACTCGGCTTCGGCGGTGCGGTTCGCTCGCTCGTGTTTCTTGCGGGCAGTGTTCTGCTCGCCTTTGGCCAGAACACGGGGTTCTGGCTGGTGGCGGCCGGCCTTCTGTCGTTCGTCGCTCTCGTGCTGCGTGCGCTGGCAGTGCTTCTCTTTTCCAACTCGGCGACCGACAAGTTTTCTTGATGCATCAGGACCTTAGTGTGGTGGCTTAAAAGTTTCTCTCAAGATTTCCGGTTTTTGTCCGTTTCTGGAGTCACTGGCACACGTACCCGTGTGCAACGGATGGAGCAGGATGCAATGAATCGCAACACCTCACAACTTGTGCAGTCAAATCGGCCGGCGTCGCGCCGGCTGCATCGCCGGCTCGCGCACGCCGCAGCTTTTCCGTGTGTTGCCGAGTCAATCAAGTTCCAAAGCGCTCCATCAGCGGTGGTCAGTCTGCCGCAGACGATCGTCCGCGAAGCCGGAATGTTCGAACTTCTCGCGGCTGAAATGCGCATCGCAGAGTTGGAAGCAGCGTTGGCTGAAGCGCGCGAAGCGGCGTGCACCGATCCGCTGACGGGGGCACTGAATCGCCGAGGTTTCGACCAGGCGTGTTTGCGCGAGTTTTCCCGTGCTGGTCGAAACGGCTCGCCGCTTGCGCTGGTACATATCGATCTCGATGATTTCAAGCGGCTGAACGATACCTTTGGTCATCAAGTTGGCGATCAGGCGCTGAGAAGCCTGGTCGCGGTGTTGCACAAGTCGATGCGTCCGAGCGACGTGCTGTGTCGCTTCGGCGGCGAAGAGTTTATCCTGATGCTTCCCGATACCACGCTGCAGGCCGCTACTGCCGTGGTGAAGCGCTTTCTGCGTGAGTTTGCTGCGCAGGCGATCCCCGGAGCAAACCGTTCGATGACTTTCAGCGCGGGTGTGGTTGCCGCCCGTACCCAGGAATCGCCCCAAGAGGCGATCCAGCGCGCGGATGCCGCGACCTACGCGGCCAAGCACGCCGGGAAGAACTGCGTCGTCACGGGTTAGTTCGATCCAGAGCGACGAGCGCGACCGCGGCAAGGCGATTGCGGCCGAGTGCGCGTGATAAACTCGCGCCTTGACGCGATTCAGCCACACCCACCGCATCCACCGTTCTTCTCCTTCCGGGCACGATCATGCGCTACCTTTCGACACGAGGCGATTCGAACTCGCCCAAGAAATCGTTCACCGAAATCCTGCTCGGCGGCCTTGCCCCCGACGGCGGTCTCTACTTGCCGGAAACCTACCCGAAGATTTCACGCTCTGAACTCGACCAATGGCGCGGTTTCTCGTACGCCGAACTGGCGTTTGCGGTGCTCTCCAAGTTCATCGACGACATTCCAGCTGCCGACCTGAAGAAACTGGTCGAAAAGACCTACACCGCAGACGTCTATTGCAATGGCCGGGACGCCAGCCAAGCAGGCGACATCACGCCGGTGCGCTGGCTTGAACCGGGGCTCGGATTGCTGGAACTGTCCAACGGGCCGACCTTGGCGTTCAAGGACATGGCCATGCAACTGCTCGGCAACCTGTTCGAGTACGTGCTGGACACGCAGGGCGAAGAAATCAATATTCTTGGCGCGACGTCGGGCGATACCGGTTCGGCGGCCGAATATGCCATGCGCGGCAAGCACGGCGTGCGCGTCTTCATGCTCTCGCCGCACGGCAAGATGAGTGCCTTCCAGCGCGCCCAGATGTACTCCTTGCCGGATGCCAACATCTTCAACATCGCCGTGCGCGGCATGTTTGACGACGCGCAGGATATCGTGAAGGCCGTCTCCAACGACCACGCCTTCAAGGCCTGCTATAAGATCGGTGCCGTCAATTCGATCAACTGGGCGCGTGTGGCGGCGCAGGTCATTTATTACGTCAAGGGCTATTTCGGCGCGACCCAATCGAACGACGAACAGGTCGATTTCGCGGTGCCGTCGGGGAATTTCGGCAACATCTGCGCCGGTCATATCGCGCGCATGATGGGGTTGCCGATCGGACGGCTGGTCATGGCGACCAACGAAAACGACGTGCTCGACGAGTTCTTCCGCACCGGCGTCTATCGGCCGCGTGGAACGGCCGAAACGCTCGCGACTTCAAGCCCGTCGATGGATATCTCGAAAGCCTCCAATTTCGAGCGCTTTGTCTTCGATCTCGTCGGGCGTGATCCGGCGGTGATCCGCGAACTGTGGGCGAAGGTCGACGGCGGCGGCAGCTTTGATCTTTCCGGAACGGCGTACTTTGAACAGCTTCCGAAGTTCGGTTTTGTGTCCGGCAAGAGCAGCCACGCCGACCGTCTGGCGACAATCCAGGCGACTTACGAGAAGTACAGCGTGATGGTCGATACCCATACCGCCGACGGCCTCAAGGTGGCGCTTGAAATGCGTACGGCCGGGCGGCCGATGATCGTGCTGGAAACGGCGCTGGCTGCGAAGTTCGAGGAAACGCTGATCGAAGCACTGGGGCGCCGGCCTGAACGCCCTGCCGCGATGCGCGGAATTGAAAACCTGCCGCAGCGCGTTGAAGTGATGGACGTGAACGCGGATGCAGTGAAGCGCTATATCGAGCAGAACGTCTTGTCCTGATGGCAGAACCGTTTTCTTGCCGTGAATGAGAAAGGGCTCCGCGAAGGAGCCCTATTTGTATTTCAACGACCGCACTAAAGGTAGATTACGGCCGGAAACACCGCTGCAGCGAGCAAGAGCACCAGCCACTCAAGATTGCGCCGCGCCAGAAATCCGGTGAAATGCAAGACGAGAATGGTAATTGCCAAGACATAAAACAAAGCAAACAGCATAGGGTGTTTCCTTTCTTTTGTTCCGCAACCGGCAGTGACCAGCCGCTTCCTGAATTTTCTTCCCGGATTATAGCCACATCATTCTTGCGGGAATGTGGAATTGTTCCGCGATGTGTCGTTTTCGATGTCGGTCGTTACCCCTGAAAACGCATGGAAAGATCAAGCGCGCGCACGTCCTTGGTCAAGCCACCGATCGAGATCCGATCGACGCCTGTTTCCGCGATGCCGCGCAGTGTATCGAGACTGACGTTTCCTGACGCTTCAAGCACCGCCCGGCCGGCGCTGATCGATACCGCTTCGCGCATCTGATCGAGGCTCATGTTGTCGAGCAGAATCATCCTGGCGCCGGCGGCTAGCGCCTGTTGCAGTTCATCGAGCGTTTCAACTTCGACCTGGATGAATTTGCAGCGACCGGCAGCGGTTTCGGCGACCTGTCTTGCCGCCGACATCGCGGCCGCAATGCTGCCGGCAGCCAGGATATGGTTTTCCTTGATCAGGATGGCATCGTACAGACCCAGTCGATGGTTGCCGCCGCCACCGCACTTGACCGCGAATTTCTGTGCTAGGCGCAGGCCCGGAAGCGTCTTGCGCGTATCGACGACTTGCGCCTTGGTTCCGGCGACGACGTCGGCGTACTGTCGCGCCCGGGTGGCAACGCCCGACAGCAACTGGAGGAAGTTGAGCGCCGTGCGCTCTCCCGTGAGCAGCGAGCGCGCCGGCCCCTTCAGTTCGCATACCAACTGGCCCGGTTTGATCGGGTCGCCGTCCTTTGCTTTCCAGTCGATAGCGATAGTGGCATCCAGCTTCTCGAAACAGCGCTGGAACCACGCGGTACCGCACAAAACAGCGTCCTCGCGCGAGATGACCGTTGCCTGTGTAACGACACCGGCCGGGACGAGCTGCGCGGTCAAGTCGCCGGTGCCGACATCCTCAGCCAGCGCGGCGTCGACGTTGCGTTCGATTTCAGCGACGAGCGCGTTTTCCTCTTGAGTTGGGACGGGGGAGTTCATAAGGTTTCCAGAGCGCCTAAAAACAAAGGCGGCATTTTATCACCTCCGGGATTCGGTCGATCGGCCAGGTTGTCTGAACTTCAGGACAATCGCATGAGCCTGCTCTCCTTCCTGTTCAAGGCGAGGATTGGGGTGAATACGGGTCGTCCAACGGCTCGTTCGCAGGGCCCGTAAAAAGGGTGAGGCTTCAAGTTACACTCTGACGCATGCAAGTTTTCCGACCCGTCTGCCTGATCATGTTTTTTCTGCTCGCTGCCTGCGGTCACCAGCAGAACGACCCCTATCCGGCCAGCGAGCGTGACAAGAACACGCTCTATACGGCGTTTACGGAGCGACCCAAGCATCTCGATCCGGCGCAGTCGTACAGCGAAGACGAATCGGTTTTTACCGCGCAGATTTATGAGGCGCCGCTGCAGTACCACTATCTGAAGCGCCCGTACACTCTGATTCCGGCGGCGGCCGAAGCGGTACCGGACCCGCGCTACCTCGATACCACGGGTGCGGCCTTGCCTGACGACGCGCCGGCCGATGCGATTGCACAGAGTGTCTACGAAATCCGCATCCGCCCCGGAATTCGCTATCAGCCGCATCCGGCATTTGCCGTCGACGCGAGCGGGCAGGCCGTCTACGCGATGCTCGATCGGGACCGATTGAAGGGCATCGACAAACTGGCCGACTTCGCTCAAACGGGAACGCGTGAACTCGTTGCCGACGACTATATCTATCAGATCAAACGGCTGGCGCATCCGCATCTGCATTCGCCGATCTTCGGGATGATGGCCGAGCGCATCGTCGGACTAAAGGCATTCAGCGAGGAAGTGCAGAAAGCCGCCAAGGATCTGCCGCCCGACGCCTGGCTCGACCTCGACCGTTTCAGCATCGAAGGCGTTACGCGCATCGATCGATACACCTACCGCATCGTCCTCAACGGCAAGTACCCGCAGTTCCTCTACTGGCTGGCGATGCCTTTCTTCGCGCCGGTGCCGCGCGAGGTGGATCGCTTCTACAGCCAGCCGGGAATGGCCGAGAAGAACCTGACGCTCGACTGGTACCCGGTCGGCACCGGCCCGTATCAGCTGACCGAGAACGATCCGAACCGGCGCATGGTGCTGGAGCGCAATCCCAACTTTCACGGCGAAACCTACCCGTGCGAAGGCGAGGCGGCAGACACGGCGGCGGGTTTGCTCGACGATTGCGGTCAGTCGTTACCACGTATCGACAAGGTCGTTTTTTCCCGCGAGACCGAGAGCATTCCCTACTGGAACAAGTTTCTGCAGGGCTACTACGACGCTTCCGGGATTGCCTCGGACAGCTTTGATCAGGCCGTCAGTTTTGGTGCGGGCGGTGCCGTCCAGCTCACCGACGATATGCAGAAACGGGGAATCCGGCTGCTCACCAGCGTGCGACCGTCGATCTTCTACATGGGTTTCAACATGCTCGACGCCACCGTCGGCGCTGTCAACGCCGAGCGCGCGCGCAAACTGCGCCAGGCGGTGTCGATTGCGGTCGATCAGGAGGAATTCATCTCGATCTTCATGAACGGGCGCGGCATCGCCGCCATGAGCCCGGTGCCGCCGGGGATTTTCGGCCACGACGAAGGTCAGGCGGGCATCAATCCGGTCGTGTATGACTGGGAGGGCAACGAAGCCAAGGGGCAGGCCCGGCGCAAGCCGATCGAGGCCGCGAAGAAGCTTCTGGCCGATGCCGGCTGGCCGAATGGACGTGACGCGAGAACCAATGAACCGCTGGTGCTCTACCTCGACACGACCAGCGGCATGGGCGACAAGGCGACGATGGACTGGCTGACGCGTCAGTTCGCCAAGATCGACATCCAGCTCGTCGTGCGTCAGACCGATGGCAACCGCTTTCAGGAAAAGCTGCGCAAGGGCGCAGTACAGATCTTCTTCTTCGGTTGGAATGCCGACTACCCGGACCCGGAGAACTTCTTCTTCCTGCTCTCCGGCAGCGAAGGCAAGGTCGCCAACGGCGGCGAGAACGCCGCGAACTACGCCAATCCCGAGTTCGATCGTCTGTTCGCCGAGATGAAGAACATGGAGAGCGACGGCCCGAACGGCGTGCGCCGCGCCGCGATCATCGCGCGCATGAACCGCATCGTGCAGGATGACGCGCCGTGGATCTTCGGTTTCCATCCGAAGAGCTACACCCTCGCGCACGCTTGGGTGAAGAGTCGCAAGCCGATGGGCGTCGGCAATAACGCGCTCAAGTATCAGCGCATCGACGTCGTCGAGCGCGAGGAGCGCAGGCAGGAATGGAATGCGCCGGTCCTGTGGCCGCTGGCGCTGATGGCGATGGTGCTGGCTGCGGCGATTATTCCGGCGGTCGCCGCGTATCGACGCCGGGAACGCGTAACGGCTCGCACAGAGATCGAATAGGAAATAGGAATCGCCATGCTCGCCTACATCCTCCGCCGTCTGCTTTATGCGATCCCGATCCTGATCGGCGTGAATCTCATCACCTTTGCCTTGTTCTTCGTCGTCAATTCGCCGGACGATATGGCGCGGATGCAGTTGGGCGGGAAGCGGGTGACGGCGGAGGCGATCGCCAAGTGGAAAAGCGAGCGCGGTTATGACAAGCCGCTCTTCGTCAATGCCGAATCGTCGGGCGCGGGGAAGCTCACCGACACCATCTTCTTCACCAAGTCGGCGCGGCTGTTCGTCGGCGACTTCGGGCGTGCCGAGGACGGGCGCGATATCGCGTGGGAGATCACCACGCGCATGGGGCCGTCGCTGGCGCTTGCCTTGCCGACATTCATTCTCGGCCTGTTCGTCACCGTCAGTTTGGCGCTGTTGCTCGTGCTGTTCCGTGCCACGGCCCTGGATTTCTCGGGCGTCGTGCTGTGCGTGGCGCTGATGTCGATCTCCGGTCTGTTCTACATCATCGGCGGCCAATACCTGATCAGCAAACTGTGGCGGCTGGTGCCGATTTCGGGTTACAGCGCCGGCCTTGATGCGTGGAAATTCCTGATCCTCCCGGTGCTGATCGGCGTGGTTTCAGGCATCGGCTCCTCGACGCGCTGGTATCGCACGATCTTCCTTGAAGAGATCGGCAAGGACTACGTGCGTACGGCGCGCGCCAAGGGGCTGTCCGAAGTCACCGTGCTCTTCCGCCACGTCCTGCGCAACGCGATGATCCCGATCCTGACCGGCGTGGTCGTCGTCATCCCGCTGCTGTTCATGGGCTCATTGCTCACCGAATCGTTCTTCGGCATTCCGGGTCTGGGCAGCTACACCATCGACGCGATCAACGCGCAGGATTTCGCTGTCGTCCGCGCCATGGTCTTCATCGGCTCGGTGCTCTACATCGTCGGACTGATCCTGACGGACATTTCTTATACCTTGGTCGATCCACGCATAAGGTTCGACCGATGAGCTTTCTCCCCGTCTTCCTCTGGTCCGACCTGCTGATCTGGCTGCTGGTGCTGGCCGGAATCGTGCTCGGTGCCTTGTCGTCGCGCAATCCGCCGATGCGCGCGGCGTGGCGGCGGGTGGGGCGGAGTCGTACCGGGATGGCAGCGGCGACCGTGCTCGTTGCCTTCGTTTCCATCGGCTTGCTCGATTCGCTGCACTACCGGGCACGGCTGGAAGGCGCGGGAGCAGGTGAGCCAGCGGCCCACGCCGTCGAAGTGCTGTCGGTCCTCGATTACCTGACCACGTCGGTACGGACGCGCCTTGAGAAAACCTACTCGGAACCGCTGGCGATGCGTTCCTACGCAAAGGAGTTTGTTGAAGTGCGTGAAGCCGATGGCAGTGTCCATCCGATCCGCGATTTCCCGCGCCTCAAGTTTGGCGGCGCGCATCTCGGCGAAGATGAAACACAACGCATCGGCGATATCGTCAAACGCGTGCTGGCCGCTGAGGCGCTGGCTGTATTGATCCTTGCGACGTTGTCTTTCGGACCTGCCCGTATATTGGCTCGCAACGGCGTTTGCTCTGTAAGCGAAGCATGGCGCGCCATCTGGCGGGGCGAGTCGGACTTCGCCTGGAACGCCGTGCTGATCACGCTCGGCGTTCTGCTCCTCGTCGCCGCGCCGCTGGCAGCGCTGTGCGTCGATTACCACGTCTTCGGTACCGACAA
>JAGNOM010000052.1 GCA_017990155.1 Propionivibrio sp.
CCTTGCGCAACTCGACGAGCTGCACGCGCTGCACGGCACGCTACTCGGGCAGCTGCAGGCGCTGGCGCGGGAAGCGCCTTGATGCGCGCCTTGGCGAACGCGTCGATTTACCCGGCAAACGGCAAATTGTCACGGGCGATGAGGGTCGGACTCGGTATACTGTCGGCTCATTTCCGACCGCCGCCTTCATGCCCCAGCCGTACGCCACAGCTCCCGACCGCGACTCCGCAAGGCACCCGCGCGACGCGCGTGCAAAAGCGCGTCGATGAACGCTCTGACACTGCCCCCGCCGGTCGTCGCAACGCGCATCCTCGGCGTCGATCCGGGCTTGCGCATCACCGGTTTTGGCGTCATCGAGAAAACAGGCAACAAACTCAGCTATCTCGCCAGCGGCTGCATCAAGACCGACGCCAAGGCCTCGCTGCCACAACGCCTCGGTACCATCCATTCGGGCCTGCGCGAACTGGTCGCGCAATATCAACCCGACCAGGCGGTCGTCGAAATCGTCTTCGTGAACGTTAACCCGCAATCAACGCTGTTGCTCGGCCAGGCACGCGGCGCGGCGATCACGGCGCTCGTCTCCGGCGGAGTCGAAGTCGCCGAATACACCGCACTGCAGGTCAAGCAAGCCGTCGTCGGCAACGGCAAGGCGGCGAAGGAGCAAGTACAGCACATGGTGCGCCGGCTGCTGTCGCTACCCGGCGACCCCAGCCCGGACGCCGCCGACGCCCTCGCCTGCGCCATTGCGCACGCGCACGGCGGCCAGGGGATGGGGACGATGGCAACCAAGGGCCTGCGCGTGAGAAACGGGCGACTGGTATGAGAACACTGGAAACAAGCTGTGTATTTTCGCTATTTGGGAACATCAAATGATCGGTAGATTGACCGGAATCCTGCTGGAGAAGAACCCGCCGCAAGTGCTGCTCGACGTACACGGCGTCGGCTACGAAGTCGACGTGCCGATGAGCACTTTCTACAACCTGCCCGGCAACGGCGAGAAGGTGACGCTGCTGACGCACTTCATCGTGCGCGAGGACGGTCAGTTCCTTTACGGTTTCGCCAGCGAATCCGAACGCTACGCCTTCCGCCAGCTGATCAAGATCTCGGGCGTCGGCGCACGCATGGCGCTGGCCGTGCTCTCCGGCCTCTCGGTGAGTGACTTGGCGCAAGCCATCGCGCGTCAGGAATCAGGGCGCCTGACCAAGGTGCCGGGGATCGGCAAGAAGACCGCCGAACGCCTGTTGCTCGAACTCAAGGGCAAGCTGGCCGACGCGCTGCCATCGGCCGCGTTCGCCGTCGAGGACAGCCAGCATGACATCCTCAATGCATTGCTGGCGCTGGGTTACAATGACCGCGAAGCGTCGGCGGCCATGAAACAGCTCCCCGTCGGACTCTCCACCTCGGACGGCATTCGCCAGGCCCTCAAACTTCTCTCCAAAGTGTGATGCAACAACTATCGTCCGCCCAAAAGCAGGTCATCCAGATCGCCATCGCGGCGCTCTTACTGATCGGCTGCATCGCCGTTCTGATGCCCTTTACCGGAACATTGCTGCTGGCGACGGTGATCTGCGTCACCACCGCGCCGGCGCACAAGTTCATTCTTGCCAAGTGCCGCGGGCGAAACAACCTGGCGGCGGCGCTGATGTGCCTGCTGATGGTGCTGCTCCTCGTCGTGCCGATGGCCGTCCTCTCCGGCTCGCTCGCCAGCGGCGTCGAAATGGCCATCGCCTACGTGCGGCCGCTGCTCGAATCCGGCCTGCCGATGCACGTACCGAAGTGGGTCAGCAGCCTCCCGATCGCCGGCTCCATGATCGAGGATTACTGGCACGCGCTGCTCGCCAGCCGCGAGGAACTGAACGAACTGCTGCGCCAGTTCATCGCGCCGACGCGGCGCATGGCGCTCGCCGCCGTCTCCCTGTTCGCGCAAGGTCTGCTGCAGTTGTTGCTGGTCATCTTCTTCGTCTTCTTCATCTTCCGCGACGCCGACCACTACGCCGACGCGCTGCGCACCGGCGCGCGCAAGCTGGCAGGCGGCCTCGGCGAGCGCATGCTCAAACTGGCTGACGGCACCGTGACCGGCGTCCTCGTCGGCATCGTCGGCACGGCGGCCGCGCAGTCGATCGTCGCGATGATCGGCTTCCTCATCGCCGGCGTTCCCGGCATCGCCATGCTCACCTTCGCCACCTTCTTCTTCTCGATGGTGCCGGTCGTCGGCGCCACGCTGATCTGGGTCGGCGCCGCGGTCTGGCTGTACGACGGCGGACAGACCGGCTGGGCGATTTTCATGATCCTGTGGGGCATGTTCGGCATCAGCAGCGTCGACAACTTCGTCAAGCCGATCCTCATTTCGCGCACCGCCAGTCTGCCTTTATTGCTGATCGTCGTCGGCGTGTTCGGCGGCGTGCTGGTCTTCGGCTTCATCGGCCTCTTTCTCGGCCCGACGCTGCTGGCGCTCGGACAGGTGCTGATCCGCGAATGGCTCGCCCTCACCGAACACGACGAACCGCCTTCCATATAGACCATGATAGAAATCGACAATCTCGGCGACGTCTTCAGTGACGGCCCGGTCGACCGGCTTATTTCGGCCGAATCGAAATCGACTCAGGAGGAGGCCATCGAGCGCGCGTTGCGTCCGAAGCGCCTCGCCGATTACGTCGGGCAGGCCAAGATTCGCGAACAGCTGTCAATCTTCATCGAAGCCGCCAAGCGCCGCAGCGATACGCTCGACCACGTGCTGCTCTTCGGCCCACCCGGCCTTGGAAAGACGACGCTGGCGCACATCATCGCCGCCGAGATGGGCGTTAACCTGCGCCAGACCTCGGGGCCGGTACTTGAACGCGCCGGCGACCTCGCCGCCATCCTGACCAATCTCGAACCGCACGACGTGCTGTTCATCGACGAAATCCACCGCCTGAGTCCGGTCGTCGAGGAAATCCTCTACCCGGCACTGGAAGACTTCCAGATCGACATCATGATCGGCGAAGGCCCGGCGGCGCGCTCGGTCAAGCTTGATCTGCCGCCGTTCACGCTGGTCGGCGCCACCACGCGCGCCGGCATGCTGACCAACCCGCTGCGTGACCGCTTCGGCATCGTCGCCCGGCTGGAGTTCTACACGCCGGAGGAACTGACGCACATCGTCACGCGCTCGTCGCAACTGCTCAAAGTGCCGGCCGAACCGGGCGGCGCGCTGGAAATTGCCAAGCGCTCACGCGGTACGCCACGCATCGCCAACCGCCTCCTAAGGCGCGTACGCGACTTCGCCGAGGTCAAGGCGTCCGGCCACATCACGCAGGAAGTGGCCGACCTGGCGCTGATCATGCTCGACGTCGACCATGGCGGCCTGGACATCATGGATCGCAAGCTGCTCTCGGCGGTGATCGACAAGTTCGGCGGTGGCCCGGTCGGCGTCGACAACCTCGCCGCAGCCATTGGCGAGGCGCGCGACACCATCGAAGACGTGCTCGAACCCTATCTCATCCAGCAAGGTTTCCTGCAGCGCACACCGCGCGGCCGAATCGCGACCAGCGCCGTCTATCGCCACCTTGGACTGGACACGCCCGCGCCCAACGCACAGAGCGAACTCTGGCGGACGCAGTAGCCACTGGAAGTTGTCATAAAACAATGAGTTGTCACAAACTCTTACACTAATACTTTCATTGCCGCACTATCATCCCGCCATGAAGCACGAGCAGAAGCCCAACGCGTTCACCATCGCTGTTCGCATCTATTACGAAGACACCGACGCCGGTGGCGTGGTGTATTACGCCAACTATCTCAAGTTTCTCGAACGCTGCCGCACCGAATGGCTGCGCGAGATCGGCCACGACCAGGCCGATCTGTTGCGCGATCCCGGCATCGCCTTCGTCGTACGCAGCGTCAGCCTCGAATACCTGAAACCAGCCCGGCTAGACGAACTGCTCTCGGTCAGCCTGGAAGTCGAGAAAATCACCCGCTCCCAGATCTTCTTCCGCCAGCACATCCGCCGCCTGAACGCGGAAGGCGGCTGGGATGAACTCATCAACGGCAAGATCCAGATCGTCTGCGTCAATGCAGCCGAGATGAAAATCACCTCTATTCCCAATCCATTGCGCACCAAACTGGAAGCTCTCCAATGAACGTCTCGCAAGATCTCTCGATTCTCCACCTCATCCTCAACGCCAGCGCCGTCGTGCAGGTGGTCATGGCCATCCTGGCCAGCGTTTCCTTCATGTCGTGGTACTACATTTTCAGCAAGTGGTTCACGCTGAGAACCGCGCGCGCGCAAACCGAGCAGTTCGAGCGCGACTTCTGGAGCGGCGGCGACCTCAACAGCCTGTACCAGAGCGCGGTGAATAACCGGCACGGCACTGGCAGCATGGAGCGCATCTTCGAAGCCGGCTTCCGCGAATTCACCAAACTGCGCAGCCAGAAGAACCTCGACCCGAAAGACGTGATCGACGGCTCGCGCCGCGCCATGCGCGCCACCTACCAGCGCGAAGTCGACAGCATCGACGCCCACCTCGCCTTCCTCGCCTCGGTCGGTTCGGTCAGCCCCTACGTCGGCCTGTTCGGCACGGTGTGGGGCATCATGCATTCGTTCCGCGGGCTTTCCAATGTCGGCCAGGCGACGCTTTCTGCCGTCGCGCCAGGTATTGCCGAAGCACTGGTCGCCACCGCCATTGGCCTGTTCGCCGCAATCCCGGCGGTCGTCGCTTACAACCGCTTCGCTCACGAAATCGATCGACTCGCCACGCGCTTCGAATCCTTCATGGAAGAGTTCTCGAACATCCTGCAACGCCAGATGCGCTAAGCCGGAGTCACCATTCACCATGCGCCAACGTCGCCAAAAGAACGAAATCAACGTCGTCCCGTATATCGACGTCATGCTCGTGCTGCTCGTCATCTTCATGGTGACGGCGCCGATGATGACGACCGCCAGCATCGATGTCCCGTCTGCGGCAAAAACGAAACAAGCCCCCGCCGAGGCGATTTACCTCAACATCGACGCCGACAAGTCGATTTCACTCACCGTCTCCGGAAAAACCGGCGGCAAGTTGAGTGAAACCGCGGCTTTCGACCAAATTGCCGATGCCATGGCGAAGAATGCCGAGCAACCGGTCCTCATCGCCGCCAACAAGAACCTGAAGTACGAAGTAGTCGTTCATATGATGGATTCTCTGCGCAAACAAAACGTCAAAAATGTCAGCCTGTTCGTGCAGTCGACCGGCAACTAGACACGACAAAAGCAGTGAACAGCCCTTTGCCACCCTCCGATGACGACTCGACAGACATTACGTCGATCGTTCTTTCCGCACTCGTGCACGGCGCATTGCTCGCAGCGCTGTTCTTTGGCGTGCAGTGGAAAAGCGAACAAGCCGGAGGCATTCCAGTAGACGTCTACTACGGAAACCCGAATGCCGTCGTCGCACCGCCGCCACCTCCTGAACCAGAACCCAAGCCTGAACCGGCGCCCAAAGTCGAGCCCAGCCCGCCACCAAAACCGGAGGTGAAGGTGGAGGAGAAGCCGCAGATCGACCCGCAAATCGCTATCAGGGACAAGGAAAAGCGCGAACGGGAGGAGAAGGAACGCCTCGAAAAAGAACGGCTCGAACAGGAGAAGCTCGAGAAGCTTAAAAAGCAGAAGGAACTGGAAGAAAAGGAAAAGGCGCGCAAGGACGAGGCAGAAAAGAAAGCGCGCGAGAAGAAGGAAGCTGACGAACGCCGCGCCGAAGAACTCAGGAAGGAAGCCGAGCGCGAACACAAGCAGGCGCAGCAGAAACGCGTAGATGCGGCGCGCACAGCGCAAATGGACGCGATCAACGCAGAACTCGAAGGCGTACGCGGCTCGCCCACGGGATCGAAGACCGGAACCAGCTCCGGCGCACAATCGGCCGGCGGCAACGCGAGCAATCTCGGACAAAGTGAATACATGGACCAGATCCGGCGAAAGATCCGCGGCAACATCGTGCTTCCGAGCGGGATTGTGGGTAATCCTGAGGCTCAGTTTGCCGTCACCCAACTTCCGACCGGCGAAATCCTGCCGCCCGTGGTCATCAAGAAGTCGAGCGGCAACAAGGCGCTGGACGAGGCGGTCGAACGCGCCATCCTGAAGTCATCGCCGCTGCCCAAACCGAAGAACCCGAAGGACTTCGAAAGAACACTAGGCATCTCCTACAAACCTTTCGACGAATAGACGGCGACAGTCAACCACGGGCGATTACCGTCCGTTACATGATCGTGCCTATCCAAAACGATATAATCGCAGCTTAATTTTTCCGGCGTCCGACACCATGCTTCGTCCCCTGCTAAAACTGCGCGGCCTGGGCCTCATCGCGTTCACCGCCGTTGCCTTGATGCAAACCCCGGCACACGCCGAACTGACCATTGAAATCACCGGAGCCGGTGCCAACCAGATTCCCTTGGCGATTGCCGACTTCGGTGGCGAAGCCGGCGCTTCGCGCGCCTTGACATCGGTCATCCGTGGCGATCTGGAACGCAGCGGACTATTCAAGATGATCGACACTTCGGGCGTTTCGATGACCGAAGCCACGAGTCCGCAGTACGGCGACTGGAAACTGCGCGGTGCCGACGCACTCGCCGCCGGCAGCATCGGCCCGACCGATGGTGGGCGGCAGGAAGCACGCTTCCGCCTGTACGACATCAACAAGCAGGCTTCGCTTGCCGGTGCGGCGTTTGTCACCTCGACACCGATGTTGCGCGCCGCCGGCCATCGCATCGCCGATGTGATTTACGAAAAGCTGACCGGTATCCCCGGCGTCTTTGCAACCCGCATCGCCTATGTCGTCAGAACCGGTGCAAATCGGTACGAGCTGCATATTGCCGATGCCGACGGCCAGAATGCGCAGGCGGCACTGAAATCGCGCGAGCCAATCATTTCGCCAACATGGTCGCCAGATGGAACACGGCTGGCCTATGTGTCGTTCGAGAACAAGAAGCCGGTCGTCTATGTGCATTCGCTGGCCAGCGGAAAACGCGTCGTGGTCGCCAACTTCAAGGGCTCGAATTCCGCGCCCGCGTGGTCTCCCGATGGCCGGAGACTGGCCGTTGTCCTCTCGAAGGAAGGCGGATCGCAGATATTCATGGTCAACGCCGACGGTTCCGGGCTGCAGCGCCTGACCACCAATTCCGGCATCAATACCGAACCGTTCTTCTCGCCCGACGGACAAGCGCTCTACTTCACCTCGGATCGTGGTGGCAGCCCCCAGATTTACCGCGCAAGCGTCAGCGGCAGCGACGCCCAGCGCATGACCTTTGATGGCAGCTATAACGTCTCCCCTCGCATATCGCCGGACGGCAAAACGATGGCCTTCATCAGCCGGCGCGACGGCGGTTTCCGCCTTGCGGCAATGGACCTCGAAAGCAAACAGGTGCAAATCCTCACCGACTCGAACAAGGACGAATCGCCCAGTTTCGCGCCGAACAGCCGCATGATCCTCATCGCCACCGAGAGCGGTGGCCGTGGCACGCTCTCTGCCGTGTCGGTCGATGGTCGCATCAAACAACGCCTGTCGATTTCGGCCGGCGACGTACGTGAGCCGGCTTGGGGCCCGTTTTACAAGTAGTTCAAGCAATCCTGATATTCTTTTTTGACGCTGGAGAAACACCATGAAGCTGAATCAACTCATCATCCCCGCACTTCTTGCCATTCTGATTACCGGTTGTAGCTCGACCCCGGATGCCGACCAAAACGGCGCACCGGTCGAATCGCGCGACAACAACGGCGTCGCTACGGTCGATGCCAACAACCTCGACGGCCGCAACCTGCCGCGCGAACTCACGGATCCGAAGAGCATCCTCTCCAAGCGCAGCGTCTACTTTGATTACGACAAGTACGACGTCAAGGCCGAATACAAGGATCTCGTCGCTGCGCACGCCAAGTTCCTGACCAACAACCGCAAGTTCAAGATGCTGGTCCAGGGCAACACCGATGACCGCGGCAGCCGTGAATACAACCTCGCGCTCGGCCAGAAGCGTGCAGACTCGGTCAAGAAGATGCTGACCCTGCTCGGCGCCAGCGAAGACCAGGTCGAAGCCGTCAGCCTCGGCGAGGAAAAGCCGAAGAACGAAGGCACAGACGAAGCTGCCTGGGCTGAGAACCGCCGTGGCGACATGCTCTACAGCGGCGAGTTCTGAAATGCCAGTGGGCCGTTTCTGGAAAGTGACGCGCCTGTCCCTGCTGCTCGCCCTGATCGGCGCGCAGCAGGCGCACGCCGCCTTGTTTGACGACGAGGAGGCGCGCCGCCTGATCAAGGACTTGTCGATTCAGACCAATGAGCGCGTCGATACGCTTGCCAAAGCGCAGATGGAGTTGCTTAACCAGATAACGGCCCTGCGCGAAGAGAACGCAAAACTGCGCGGATCGCTGGAAACGCTGAACTTCGAACTTGAATCGGCAAAGAAACGCCAGCAGGACTTTTATATCGACCTCGACGGTCGCCTGCGGAAACTCGAGACTCCGGAAACCGCAAGTGCCGAGAATGCGCCGACAGAAGAAGGCGCCCCCGCCGCCGAAGACCCGAAAAAATCAACAGCCGACCCGGCCGCCGAGTCACGCGATTACGAAGCGGCGCTCAATCTTTTCAAAGCGAACAAGATCAGCGAAGCGGCCAGCGCTTTCGACGCGTTCACGAAGACACACCCGGAAAGCACACTGGCGCCCAACGCGCAGTACTGGCTCGGAAATGCGCATTACGCACTGCGCGACTGCAAAAAGGCCATCGAAGCGCACAAGATCGTCACCAGCAAATGGCCGCAGCATCCCAAGGCGCCAGACTCGCTGATCAACATCGCCACCTGCCAGCAGGAACAGGGCGACGCCAAGGGCGCGCGTTCGACCTATGAAAGCATCGTCAGCAAATACCCCGATAGTTCCGCCGCAGCAACAGCAAAGCAGCGCATAAAGAAGTAATTCGGTGACAGGCGGCAGCAAACCAGTCTCGCTGAAAATCAGCGAGATTTTTTTCTCCTTGCAGGGCGAAGCCACGCGCGTCGGCCTACCGACGGTCTTCGTACGCCTCACCGGCTGCCCCCTGCGCTGCGTCTGGTGCGACAGCGAGCACGCCTTCGCCGGCGGCAAGCGCATGTCGCAGGCGCAAATCATCGAAGCGGTTACCGGCTATGGTGTGCGCCAGGTCTGCGTGACCGGAGGCGAGCCGCTCGCGCAGAAGGGGTGCCTCCCGCTGCTCACGGCGCTTTGCGATGCCGGCTATGACGTTTCGCTCGAGACCTCCGGCGCGCTCGACATTGGCGGCGTGGACCCGCGCGTTTCGCGCATCGTCGACCTCAAGGCCCCGGACTCGGGAGAGTCGGCAAAGAACCGCTGGCAGAACCTCGAACTACTGACTTCGCATGACGAGCTCAAATTCGTACTGATGAGCCGCGCCGACTACGAATGGGCGCGCGATACCATCACGAAACATCAGCTGGATTCACTCTGCCCCCTGCTTTTCTCGACGGTTCAGGGGCTGCTCGACCCCGTCGATCTGGCTGAATGGATTCTCGCTGACCGCCTTCCTGTTCGATTTCAGATGCAGTTGCACAAGTTGCTTTGGGGTAACATGCAAGGCAAGTAAGCTTCTTGCGAGGACCGCCATGACAACTGCCATTCCTGACGACCGCCGCCATCACTCGCGCATCACGTTCCACACCACAGCACATCTGCATTTCGGCGACAAGCAGATCGAAGTCAAAGTGCTCGATCTTTCGCTCAAAGGCGCTCTGATTCAAGTGCCGGACGCAGATCCGATTGATCCAACAGCCACCGGACTGACCTGCCGCCTCGATATCAGGCTTGACGACGACAAGAGCGATCAGATCACGATGGAAACCCAGATCGCCCATGCGCACGGCGATCGTGTCGGACTGCTTTGCCAGAACATCGACCTCGATAGCGTCACGCACCTGCGCCGCCTGGTCGAACTCAACCTGGGCGACCCCGGCCTCCTTGAGAGGGAGCTTTCCGCCCTGATCGCCGAATAAGGCTGCCAAGGCGAGGATTAGATCGCATCCCCGTCAGTGTGGGCTGCCTCAGAGGCAATTCACTCGATTCCGTGCGCCACCGATTTCCACCCGTTTATTTCTTCAACCGACCACATGAATACTCAGAACAACCGCCGCGCCGTAGTGCTGCTTTCCGGAGGCCTTGATTCGGCGACCACCCTGGCCATCGCCCGCAACCAAGGCTTCGATTGCTATTGCCTGTCCATGGATTATGGTCAGCGCCATAGCGTCGAACTCGACGCCGCGGCGCACGTCGCAAAGACGCTTCGCGCCACCGAGCACCGCATCATCAAGCTTGGTCTCGACACTTTCGGCGGCTCGGCACTGACCGACAGCTCCATTGCAGTCCCCGTTGACGGCATCCAGGAAGGCATACCCGTCACCTACGTCCCCGCACGCAACACAATCATGCTATCGCTCGCCTTGGCCTGGGCTGAAGTGCTCGGCAGCAAAGACATCTATGTCGGCGTAAACGCTGTTGATTACTCGGGCTACCCGGATTGCCGCCCGGAATACATTTCCGCCTTCGAAGTCATGGCCAATCTCGCGACCAAGGCCGGGGTTGAAGGCGCAAAGCTGACCATTCATGCGCCATTGATCGACCTCTCCAAGGCAGAAATCGTTCGCCGGGGAACCAGTCTCGGCGTCGACTACGGCCTCACCGTTTCGTGCTACCAAGCCGACTCTGAAGGGCGCGCCTGCGGTATCTGCGACTCATGTCGCCTGCGCAGGGAAGGCTTCGCTACCGCCGGATTGCCTGACCCCACCCGCTACGCTCTTGCTGGCAAGTAAGCGCTTCGATCAAGGTTGACAGCTTATTGGTAGCTCTCTATAATCCGCCGTTCTCGTTTTTCGGGTCGGTAGCTCAGCCGGTAGAGCAGCGGACTTTTAATCCGTTGGTCGGGAGTTCGAATCTCCCCCGACCTACCAGGAAAAACGTTGAATGACAGTGTATAATGCTGTCCGAAACGTGGGGCGTTAGCTCAGTTGGTAGAGCAGCGGACTCTTAATCCGTTTGTCGAAGGTTCGATCCCTTCACGCCCTACCAGAATTCTTCTGGTAAAACAAACACTTAAGCCAACCAGCCGGTTGGCTTTTTTGTTTTTTCGGTACAAGATTTGCCCTTCGGTACAGATTCGGTACAGTGCCCGCACGCACATACCCATCGAGAACCAATGGCAACCATCGTTAAAACGCCTTCGGGAACCTGGAAGGCGGTCATTCGCAGGGCAGGATTTCCCACAACCATCAAGACATTCCGCCTCAAAAAGGATGCGGAAGACTGGTCGCGCCGGACAGAGGACGAGATGGTGCGCGGTCTGTTCGTTCAACGAGGGCCATCCGAACGCCTGTCCTTTGAGAAGGCGATGGAACGATATTTGGCGGAAGTAACGCCAACAAAGCGGCCACAGACGCAGATCCGAGAAACCAGACGCGCAGCCCCTCTAGTCAAATTCTTTGGACGTTACGCGATTGCCGGCATCACCCCCGAACTGGTTGCGCAATACCGTGACCTACGACTCTCCGGAGTAGATCGCAAGCGTATCGACGGGGAGCCAAATCCTCGTGCTCCCAACACTGTACGACTTGAACTCGCGTTGCTAGGACACCTATTCACTGTCGCTGTAAAGGAATGGGGTATCGGCCTGACTTATAACCCGGTTCTAAATATTCGACGCCCATCGCCCGAAGCTGGCCGAAATCGTCGTTTGAACGCAGACGAAGAATCGAATCTGCTTGATGTCATCGACAGACACTCAAATCCAATGCTGCGCTGGATTGTCCGCATCGCATTGGAGACAGGGATGCGTTCCTCTGAAATTACGACGCTGAGACGCAACCAAGTTGACCTTGAACGACGGATTGTGTGCCTCTTGGAAACCAAGAATACCCTTCCACGAACCGTGCCACTAACAGCAAATGCCACGGCGCTTTTTGGAGAAGCGCTGCGCAACCCGATTCGCCCAATCGATACGGATTTGATCTTTTTCGGAGAGCCGGGAAAAGACGGCAAACGACGCCCTTATAACTTCAACAAGGTTTGGATCGACATCAAGCGATCAGTCGGTTGCGCGGATTTCCGATTTCACGACCTGCGGCATGAGGCTGTAAGTCGCTTTTTAGAAGCAGGGCTAAGCGATCAAGAAGTATCAGCCATCAGCGGCCACAAGTCGATGCAGATGCTGAAGCGTTACACGCATCTTCGAGCCGAAGACTTGGTCGGTCGTCTGGATGGTCTTTCAAAGCGTAGAACGACATCCGGAACGAAATAGATGCCACGAGCAATGCACGTTCCGGGAGTACTCTGACAGCGTTCTTCACGCGAAAGAGCGCTGCATAGAATGCTCTTGCCAACTTTTTTGTAACGCTTTGTGACAGCGCTGGGCCAAGCAAACTAGGCTATTGGTTTTTCATGCGTTTTGGATCGATAAATAACAAATCTGTCTGACCAAAACGTATTTTTTGAAGAGCCAAAACACACAATATCCGCATGCCAAAGTATACTATTTTGGTTACTTTTCAATATCTTATATTTCTTTAATAGGACTATCTCCTGCCAAAATACGCTCAACTCGATGAGGTTACGGAGATAACATGTCCACCGAAGAATTCTTGTTGCAGCAATACGGCACACCTTTACTCACGATCCAACAGGTTG
>JAGNOM010000053.1 GCA_017990155.1 Propionivibrio sp.
ATTCATCGACCAGGATGTGCCGGAAGCGATCCTGATAGTGACGGCGCAGCGGTTCGTTGCGGCTCAGCAGTTCGTAGGTGCGCAGCAGCAGCTCGGCAAAATCGGCCACGCCCTCGCGCTGGCACTGCCGTTCATATTCGGCATACAGATCGACGCGGCGTTGCGTGTAGTCGTCGTACACCTCGGCTTGCGCCGCGCGGATGCCCTGTTCCTTGTGCGAGTTGATGAAGTTCGCCAGTTCGCGCGGCGGATACTTTTCGTCATCGACGTTGAGGTTTTTCAGCAGGCGCTTGATCGCCGACAGCTGATCCGCCGAATCGAGAATCTGGAACAGCGCCGGCAAGCCGGCTTCGCGGTGATGCGCGCGCAGCAGGCGATTGCAAAGGCCATGGAAGGTACCGATCCACATGCCCCGGGTGTTGATCGGCAACATCGCCGAGAGACGCGCCAGCATCTCTTTCGCCGCCTTGTTGGTGAAGGTCACCGCCAGCACACCGTGCGGCCCGACCTGCCCGGTCGAAATCAGCCAGGCGATGCGCGTCGTCAACACGCGTGTCTTGCCGCTGCCGGCGCCGGCCAGAATCAGCGCGTGCTGCGGCGGCAGCGTCACGGCCGCGAGTTGTTCGGGGTTGAGGTTGGCAAGCAGGTCGGACATGGGCGTGAGTCTCGTGAAGGCAGTCCGGATTATACCGGCCCGTATATCGCCGTCCGGGCCGCTCGCCGCGATGCGTTCCTGCAATGCCAAACACATGAAAAGCCAACCACTACCACCCGCCACGCACAAGCCACTGTTCTAAAACATGAATTTAGACTGCGAAACGTCCGTTCACTCGTGAAAAATTGACCAAAACCACCGATCCGAAGTACCATTCCAAACTTTCATCAACTGTGTATTGGACCTGAAATCATGAACGCTCCGAAGTTCAAGCCCGGTGTTGTCTCCGGTGACGATCTGCAAGCCCTCTTCGCGCTCGCCAAGGCCGGTAAATTCGCCCTGCCGGCAATCAACGTCATCAACAGCAGCACGGTCAACGCCGTCATGGAAACCGCCGCCGAACTCAAGTCGCCGGCCATTCTCCAGTTCTCGAACGGTGGCGCCCAGTTCTACGCTGGCAAGGCACTGAACAACGACGCTCAGCGCGCCTGTATCGCCGGTGCTGTTCTCGGCGCCAAGCACGTGCACGCCCTGGCCGAACTCTACGGTGCGACCGTCGTCCTGCATACCGACCACGCTGCCAAGAAGCTGCTGCCCTGGATCGACGGCTTGCTCGACGCCGGCGAACAGTATTTCAAGGAAACCGGCAAGCCGCTGTTCAGCTCGCACATGCTCGACCTCTCCGAAGAGTCGCTGGAAGAGAACATCGAAATCTGCGAAAAGTACCTCGCTCGCATGAGCAAGATCGGCATGACGCTGGAAATCGAACTCGGCGTCACGGGCGGTGAAGAAGACGGCGTCGACAACAGCAACGTCGATAGCTCCAAGCTCTACACCCAGCCGGAAGACGTGGCTTACGCCTATGAGCGTCTGTCGAAGATCAGCAACCGCTTCACCATCGCCGCTTCGTTCGGCAATGTGCATGGCGTTTACAAGCCCGGCAACGTCAAGCTGCAGCCGGTCATCCTGAAGAACTCGCAGGAATACATCGAGAAGAAGTACGGCACCAAGGCTCAGCCGATCGACTTCGTGTTCCACGGTGGTTCGGGCTCGACGCTCGAAGAAATCCGCGAAGCCATCTCCTACGGCGTCATCAAGATGAACATCGACACCGATACGCAATGGGCGTTCTGGGACGGCGTTCGTGGCTTCTACAAGAAGAACGAAGGCTACCTGCAAGGCCAGATCGGCAACCCGGAAGGCGAAGACAAGCCAAACAAGAAGTACTACGATCCGCGCGCCTGGCTGCGCAAGGGCGAAGAGTCCTTCAAGGCACGTCTGATCAAGGCTTGTGAAGATCTGAACAACATCGGCACGCTGGCCTGATAAGCGCTCCGAAGTTCTGAGAAGCCGGCTCGATTCGAGCCGGCTTTTTTGTTTCCAGGCTTTCCCTCGGATCGTTTCGGCCATGAAGATCATTCCATTCCATGCCCTCGCCTGCCCGCTTGATGGCGCACCGTTGCGCACAAGTGGCACTGTGTGGCGATGCCCGGCCGGACACAGTTTCGACATCGCCGCCCAGGGCTACACGAATTTGCTACCGGTGCAGAACAAGCGCTCGCGCGATCCGGGCGACAGCAAGGAAATGGTTATGGCCCGCCGGCGATTCCTTGAGAGCGGCGCGTACCGGCCGATCGCAGCGGCGGTCAATCAGGCCGCGCTTGCCGACTTGCCGCCGGCCCGCACCATCAGCTGTCTCGACGCCGGCTGTGGCGAAGGCTACTACCTGCGCCAACTCGCCGATTCGGCAGCGAAAGAAGACAACCCGCAAGCGCTGGCGCTGCTCGGGCTCGACATCTCGAAGTGGGCGGTCCTCGCGGCGGCGAAGCAGGACAAGCGCTCGGGCTGGGTCGTCGGCAGCAATGCCAATCTGCCGGTGCGACCCTCGACACTCGATCGCGTGCTGTGCATGTTCGGCTTTCCGGTCTACGCCGAGTTCTCCCGCGTGCTCAGAGAAGGTGGAGAGTTGCTCCAGGTCGACGCCGGAGCCGATCATCTGCGCGAATTGCGCGAGATCATCTACCCCGCACTGAAAGAGGAACGCGCCGCCGCGACGACGGTGCCCGAAGGCTTCACCCTCAAATCAAGCGCGTCCGTCCGCTACCCGCTCGATCTGATCGGACAGGCGCAGATCGCCGATCTGCTGGCCATGACGCCGCATCTTTACCGCGCCAGCGCGAACGGTCGTGCGAAGGCGGCCGCGCTGACGGCGATTACCGTCACCGTCGATGTTCGCTTGAACTGCCTCCAGCGCAAGGCCATCGGCTGATCAAACCACGTCCGGCAACTCACAGCGCGCGGGTCGTCAGCGCCAACCATTCCCCCGCCGTCAGCGCGCCAACGCACCCGTAGCGGCCGCGCTTGAGCAGCTTCTTCAACCGACGTTCGGCCTCGTTGCGGGTCGAACAGCCATCTTCGAGATAGGCATTGCACGCGACCCAACGCCCTTCCGGCAAACGCATCGCGGCGACCGCTCGACCGCCGTCGACACGCGTCACTACACAGTCTTGCCCTTCGGCAAGCCACGACGCCGTGACGAGATTCATCACCTCATCGTGCGCGACACAGAGACTGAGCAGCGCATCGACGGGCGAATCGAATTCGGCGCAGACGATCAAGGGAAAGAATCGCTCGGAAGAAGCTTCGGTCATGGGCCGACCTTCTAACACGCACGGCAAGGCTTGTAAAACCTCAGGCGCGCAGTGCACAATCGGCTTTTGAACGAAACCGCGAAGACGTAGCTGATGCAGTTTGACCTTGTAATCGTCGGCGGCGGCCTTGCCGGACTTTCCCTGGCCTGCGCCCTGCGCGATGCCCGACTCAAAATCGCCCTTGTTGAAAACCACGCGCCAAAATCGTCCGATGGTTGGGACGCCCGCATTTACGCCATCAGCCCGGCCAACGCCGACTTCCTGCGCGAAATTGGTGCCTGGAAGCATCTGAACCCGGAGCGCATCGCCCCGATCCACGCCATGAAAGTGATGGGCGACGGTGGCGCGCGGCTCGACTTCTCGGCCTACGAATCCGGTGTCCCGGAACTGGGCTGGATTCTCGAATCGTCGCTGATGGCCTGCGAGCTGTGGGAAAACGTCAAACGCCAGGGCAACCTCACGCTATTCTGCCCGGCCGCGCCAAAGTCGCTGTCGATGACCGACGACCTCGCCCACCTGACGCTGAACGACGGCCGGATGCTCACGGCCAAGCTCCTCGTCGGTGCCGACGGGCGCGATTCCTGGGTGCGCGAAGCGGCTGGATTGAAGGCGATCAACACGCCCTACGGCGAGATGGGCGTCGTCGCCAACTTCACGTGCGAGAAGCCGCACCGCGGCATCGCGCGCCAGTGGTTCCGCGACGATGGCGTGCTGGCCTGGCTGCCGCTCGCCGGTGACGCGAGCAACGAGAGTCGCACGTACCGCGTCTCGATCGTCTGGTCGACGCCCGACGCACACGCGAATGAGTTGCTGGCGCTGTCCGCCGAAGCGTTTGCCGACCGCGTCGCGGCCGCCGGAAACAACGAACTCGGGCGACTGGAAGTGATTACGCCGCCCACCGCCTTCCCGCTGCGCCTGATGCGCGTGCCGCAAACCGTCGCCCCGCGTCTGGCGCTCGTCGGCGACGCGGCGCACGGCATTCACCCGCTCTCGGGACACGGCATCAACCTCGGCTATCAGGACGCCAAGGCGTTGGCCGATTTGCTGCGCGCGACGCCCGAATGGCAGGACCTCGGCAGCGAGCGGTTGCTGCAGCGCTACCAGCGTGCACGGCGCGAAGAGACGGCGCTGATGCAATACACAACTCATACACTGCGCCGTCTGTTTAGTGAGAAACTCCCCGGCCTGAAAACCCTGCGTAATGCCGGAATGAACCTGACCAACGCCTTGCCTGTCGTAAAGAACCAGCTGGTCCGTTACGCGCTCGGCGCTTTTTGACCCCGATTTTTTAAATCCTGAACGTTTTCGTATTCACCACGGAGAACCGCATGTTGAAGAAACTCCTGCCGCTCGCGCTCGCCATCGCCTTTAGCGCATCGGCGCTGGCCGCCCCGGCGCCCAAGAAGGCTGCGCCCAAGGTTGAGGACAAATCGGCCAGCGTCAAGGAAGCCATGGAAGCCAAACTGGGCACCAAGATTTCGAGCGTCACCAAGAGCCCCTATCTCGGACTCTACGAAGTCTATGCCGACGGCCAGATTCTCTACACCGACGAGAACTTGACGGCGATCATCGCCGGAACGCTGATCGACGGCCAAACGATGAAGAACTACTCGGCCGAGCGCCTGCAGAAGCTGACGGCGATCAGCTTCTCCGAGCTGCCGCTCGACCTCGCCGTCAAGCAGGTGCGCGGCGACGGCAAGCGGATTCTGGCGACCTTCGAAGATCCGAACTGCGGCTACTGCAAGAAGCTGGCGAAGGATCTGGGCAAGCTCGACAACATCACCATCTACACCTTCCTGTACCCGATCCTGTCGCCGGATTCATTGGAGAAGTCGAGCCAGATCTGGTGTGCGGCCGACAAGGCGAAGGCGTGGAACGACTGGATGCAGGACAACAAGCCGTTGACCGGCAAGAGCGACTGCGACACGACAGCGGTCAGAAAGACGATAGAACTCGGGCGCAAGCTGGCAATCAGCGGCACGCCGACCCTCTTCTTCGCCGACGGAGAACGCGTCCCCGGCGCCGTGCCAATCGCACAGATCGAGAAGAAACTGGGCGAACTCAGCGAGGCCAGTCAGTAAGAGCGGCTCGGGCCGCGTTCGGAAAGCAATCGAACGATTCAATGAAACGGGGCGCTGCGAGCGCCCCGTTTCATTGCCCGGCCCTATTCTCCCGATGCCTGCGCCTGCTCGTTGGCCAGCGCCTGGGTGGTGATGGCGTGATAGAGGTTCATCATCCGCGCCGCCAGCTCCTGGTAGTCAGGATGACGATCAAGCAGCGGCTTCAGGCGGGTACAGTCTTCGAACACCCGCTCGAGAAAGTCGATATCGAAGTCATCGAGGGTCTCTCCCGCATCGACTTTCGCCTTCAGCTCAAGCGCTCGCGGGAAGCGCTGTTCCTGCATGCGCTCGACGATCACGGTCAGCACGCCTTCATCCATCGAATCCAGCTCTCTGCGCTCCATACGCCCCTTCGCTTTCGCCCCCCCGAACATCGAGACTCAGTATAGGCCGCCTTACGGCGTGCCAATGAAAAGATAGACGCTTGACGCGCCGCTGTCAGACTGGCCGTAGCCCAGATAAACCGGCCCCAGCGGCGTTTCGCCGCCAAGGTAGAGCGTCGCCGAGTTCAGCCATCCGGTGCGCTTCGTCTCCATGTAGGGACGGCCGACCTTGGCCGTTTCCAGCGCCAGACCGGCACGCATGTCGCCGCGCAGGCCGAGCGGCAGGCGGCCGATGATCTTTTCGGCGCGCAGCCCGAAATAGCGAATGTCGTCGCCGATCAACTGGTTCGGCGCAAAACCGCCAAGATTGTGGAAACCGCCAAGCGTACCGGCGTCGTAGATCGGCAGACGCCCCTGGAGCGCGCCCTGGTACAAGAACTTCGCGTTCAGCACGTAATCGTCGAGCGCGTACGCCCCGTGCAGGTCGATTGTCAGCTTGCCGTAGTCCTCGTTCGGCGAGTTGAAGTAGCCAAAGCGCGCGGACCAGCCCGAAGTCGGAAAGTAGAGCCGGTCCATCTGGTCGAAATCCAGCGCCAGGTAAGCGCCACTGCTTGTGCCTGTAGCGCTGTCCGGGAAGATGAACGACGGGATTCCGGTCGTCAGGTCGTACTCCAGCCAACGCTTCCGCCAGCCGGCATGCAGTTGGCCGAGTTGTCCGACGTTGACGCCGGCGCCGAGCGAAGCGACGCCGCGGAACATTTCATAGTCCGCAAGTTTGTGGTCGTCCTGATAGAAACCCATCGTTTCCTTGCCGTAGGACAAACCACTTTCGACGAAGTAGCGCTGGCGGGCGTCGAGCGGCTGGTACAGATCGATGCCGAGCTGGTTCGTGCGGCCGATTTCGGCGCCGACCAGCAGTTCGCCGCCGAGCGAGTTGAGCCAGGTCTTGTCGTAGGCCGCGCGCAGCGTGAAGGTCGAGTCCTCCTTGAAATCGCTCTGCAGGTTGACGCCAAAACGCAGGTAGTCGGTCCCCCAGCTTTTTTCGACGGGCATCACGTGAAGGATATTGCGGTCGCGCACATTGACCAGCGAGTAGTCGACGCTCTCGTACCAGCCGTCGCCGTAGATGCGCAGCATGTCCCGGTTGATACGCGCATCGTCGATCGGATCGCCGCGCTTGACGCGCAGATGACGCTCGACGGCGGCCGGATTGACCCCCTTCAAACCGTCGATCACGACGGCGTCGACGGGCGGCGGCGACTGGCGGACATAGGCAATGTTCTTCGTCCAGGCGGCATACTCGTCGGCACTCACGGCCAGAGCGCGCAGGCGTTCGGACACGGCTTCCGCCGCGGCCCGGCCGCGATCGGCCGTTTCCGAACTTCTCTGGAAGTCGCCCGCGGTAATGCCCTCCAGATCGGGCTTGATGTAGATGTCGCTCGGCTTGAGCAGCGCCAGCGAACGGCTCACGTTCTGCTCGGTGAGGATGTTGATCATCTGCGCCGAGACAGTGAATAGCGACCCGACTTCCTCCGCTTTCATCAGCGGTGAGCCGACGTTGACGGCGATCACCACGTCGGCCAGACAGCGTTCGCGCACCTCGCTGACCGGCAGGTTGTCGACGAGCCCGCCGTCGACCAGCTTGCGCTCCCGGTAGTTGACCGGCGCCAACAAGCCGGGCACCGACATGCTGGCGCGCATCGCCATGGTCAAACTGCCGTCGCGATAGACGACGCGCTCGCCGGTGCCGATATCGGTGGCGACGATCGACAGTGGCAGCGCCAGCGACTCGATGTCGCGTTCACCAAGATCCGAATTCACCAGCCGGTTGAAGAAGAGCTTGATCTTCTGCCCGGCCACCACGCCACCCCGATAGGCGACGCCATCGCTGCCCACCCCGGTTTCCGACCCCGGCATGAAGCGCTTGGAGATCGCCTTGTTGCGGTAGCTGATCTCGGAGTAGCTCGGATTGTCCTGGAACATGTCGTTCCAGTCGGCTTTTGCCAGTTCGCGGCGCAACTCGGCAGGCGTTCGTCCGGCGGCGAAAGCGCCGGCAGCGAGCGCGCCCATGCTGGTGCCAGCCACGCAGTCGACCGGCACGCGCAGCTGTTCCAGTACTTCGAGCACGCCAACGTGCGCCGCACCGCGCGCGCCGCCGCCGCCGAGAACGAGCCCGACACGCGGACGCGGCGACGGATCGCCTGCCGCGATGGACGCGCCGGCGAGCAACACGGAAAGGACGGCCAGGCCGCGGAAAAAAGACGAGGTTTTCATGCCGAACCGCTTCGCGAATTGATCGGGAAGGGCGAATTCTACTGCGCTCCCTGACCACGCCGACGCGGTACGCGGCAATTCAGCCGACGCGCCCGCCAAGCTCCGCGTGGCGGAAGCATATCGTCAGGTGATCGTTGACCATCCCGGTCGCCTGCATGAAGGCGTAGCAGATCGTCGAGCCGACGAATTTGAAGCCGGCTTTCAGCAGCGCTTTGCTCATCGCGTCCGATTGAGCGGTTTTGGCCGGGACTTCGGCCAGCGACGTCCAGCGATTACTGATTGGCACGCCGCCGACGAAACGCCACAGGAAGTCATCAAACGATTCACCGCCCTCGGTCAGTGCGAGATAAGCCTTCGCATTGCCGATCGTCGCCGCGACCTTGGCACGGTTGCGTACGATGCCGGGATCGGCGAGCAGCGCGACGACCTTGGCCTCGTCGTACAAGGCGATCCGCTGCGGATCGAAGCCGTCGAACACTTCGCGGTAGTGCTCGCGTTTCTTGAGGATCGTCGACCACGATAGCCCGGCCTGCGCGCCCTCGAGAATCAACAGCTCGAAGAGCGCGCGATCGTCGTGTAGCGGCACGCCCCACTCGCGGTCATGGTAGTGACGGTAAAGATCCGAAACTTCGCACCAGGGGCAGCGTTCCATCGTTAAATCCTCGGCAGGAAATGGCCGAGTTTAGCGCCAATCAGCCGTGCAGAAGATTGGCCGCCAGCATCAGCGCAGTACCCCACATCATCAGCGCGACCAGGCCATCGAGCGCTCGCCAGAGGCCCGGCGACTGCAGCCGCTTGCCGACCCAAAGCACGCACAGCGCGAGGCCGATGAACCAGACGACCGAGCCACTCGCAGCACCAACCCCGAAGGCGACGTTGCCCGGCGCACGCCAGGCCATCGACGCGGCACCGATCAGGACGATGGTGTCGAGCCAGGCGTGCGGATTGAGCCAGGTGAAGCCGAGCGCGGCGAGCGTCGCCTGACGTCTTGTCATCGCACCAACACCTGCTTCGTGCAGCGCATTCGCTTGATCCGAAGACCCCGCGCGAAAGCGCGCGAAGGCCCGACCGCCATAGACGAGCAGAAAGGCGATGCCGAGCACCATGAATGCGGTCTGCAGCAGCTCGGCGCCGCTCATCAGCCTGCCCATACCGAGGACGCCGAGGCTGATCAGCAGCGCGTCGGAAACGACGCACAAGCCCACCGTCAACCAGACGTGCTGGCCGCGCAGGCCCATGCGCATGACGTGCACGTTCTGCGGCCCGAGCGCCATGATGGTCGACAGGCTCAGCAGGAAGCCGGCGCTGAAGGCGGGAGAAAAGGCGGTTGGCAAGGCAATGAATGACATCGTTTCGGGCCTTCGGGCGTGTGTTTCGGTACATGGGAGAAGACGCCGAAAGTATGAATCCGGAGGCACCTGAAACGCATCGATATTAAATTGAACTAGAATCGCTTAAATATTTCTTGATTCATAACGTACATGCTTGACGCCAACCAACTCGAAGCGCTGGCTGCCGTGCTCGAACACGGCAGCTTTGGCGCGGCCGCCCGCTCGCTGAACCTGACGCTGGCCGCCGTCTCACTGCGTATCCGCGGCCTTGAAACGCGACTCGGCCAGCGTCTGCTGGTGCGCGGCAAGACGGTACGCGCGACGCCTGCCGGGCGAGTATTGCAGGGTCACGTCAAACAGCTGCGGCTGATGGAAGCCGACCTGATCGGCGAGCTTCAAGGCGGCAAGGTCGAAGCGGAAGCGTCATGGAAGAGCCTCGCCGTCGCGGTCAACGCCGACTCGCTGTCGAGCTGGTTCCTGCCCGGCATGACCGCGCTGCTTGCCGAGCACCGCATCTTGCTCGATCTCGTCGTCGACGATCAGGACCACACGCACGAGGCATTGCGTAACGGCGACGTGCTCGGCTGCGTGAGCACGCAGGCGCTGCCGATGAAGGGTTGCCTCGCGGAACCGCTCGGCGTAATGCGCTACCGCTGCGTCGCCGCGCCGGGCATTGCCGACCAGTGCTGCTCGACCAGCGGCGAGTTGTCGATCCACCGCCTGCTAGCGACGCCGGCCGTCATTTTCAACCGCAAGGACGGGCTGACCGACACGTTTCTCGCCAAGTACTATCACCTGACCAACCCCAACTATCCGCGCCACTTCGTTCCCGCCGTCGATGCCTTCGAGAGTGCGCTGGAACACGGACTGGGCTGGGGGATGCTGCCCGAGGTCTATTTTTCGAGCCCGGTGAAGAACCTGAAGGTGCAGGACATAGCGCCCGGCAGCTTCGTAGACGTATCCCTCTACTGGCACCACTGGAAGCGCGAGACGGCGTCGGCCGAGCGCCTGACGCGCGCGGTGATGCAGGCGGCCCGGTCGGCGCTGGTTTGACTGACGGCGCGCCGGTGGGCGCTTACTGCCCGAACTGCTCGTGCAAACCCTGCACGACGGTACGCTCGCCGCGCACGCGGAAGAATGCGCCTTCACCGTCCGCGCGCTCTTCGATGACTTCGCAGTTGGCGTAGATCTCACCACGCCGCTGCTGCGCCGACCACGACAGGAACAGCTCGGCCTCGACCAGATGCTGCCGGAACGAGGCGACAATCGCTTCGCGCAGGCGGGCAACATCGTCCGGCCGACGCGCGCTCATTACGATGCAATCCGTGTATCGCGCGCGCAACTCCGCTTCGCGTTCGTCTTGCGCGTCCTCGTCGCCGACGTGGTCGATCTTGTTGAAGATGCGGAAACGCGGAACACCGTGCGCTCCGATCTCCTCCAGCACCACGTCGGTGACTTCGAGCTGGCGTTCGAACCCCGGATCGCTGGCGTCGATGACGTGCAGCAGCAGCGAGGCATCGAGCGCCTCTTCGAGCGTCGATTTGAACGATGCGACGAGGCCGTGCGGCAGGTTCTTGATGAAGCCGACGGTGTCGCTGACGAGCACGCGCGGCACACTTTCGGGATAGAGCGCGCGCACGGTCGTATCGAGCGTGGCAAAGAGCTTGTTGGCGACCAGCACCTCGCTGCCGGTGAGCGCACGCATCAGCGTCGACTTGCCGGCATTGGTGTAGCCAACGAGCGCGACGCCAGCGAGGCCCTGGCGATCTTGCCGCCGGGCGCGCTGCGTCTTGCGCTCGACGTCCATGGCGTTGATCTCCAGCTGTAGCTCGGCGATGCGATCGCGGATCTTGCGCCGGTCCATCTCGGTGTGCGATTCGCCGGCGCCGCGTCCACCGAGTCCGCTGCGCTGCCGCCCTTGCGGTCCGGCGAGCTTGGCCGCTTCGCGCAGCCGCGGCGCCATGTAGCCGAGACGCGCGATCTCAACCTGCGCGCGTGCGGCACGCGAACGCGCGTTGCGGTGGAAAATTTCGAGGATGACCATGGTGCGGTCCATCACCTCGCAGCCGACCTCCAGTTCGAGGTTGCGCGCCTGCGAGGGCGAGATTTCGTGGTCGACCAAGAGAACTTCGATGGCTTCGCCGTCGAGGCTGACGGCGGCCGCGTCATTCAGCTCAGCGCTGTCGTCACCCGGATCGATCCCGTCATTGACGAAGCGGCTGATCTCCTGCCGCTTGCCGACGCCGAGATAACCCGTCCGATCAAAGCCGGCGCGCTTCTGGATGAAGGTCCGGACGACCTTGAACCCCAGCGTTTTGGCGAGTTCGCGCAACTCCATGATTGACGCTTCGAACTCGTCGTCGCTCACGCTCGGCAGCTGCACGGCGGCGACGACGGCTAACAGGGGCTTCTCAATGACTTCTTTGGGCATTCGGCAACGGCTTCTCTTTGACAAAGGAAGCCGGATGGTACACGCCTATCGCCATGTCGGCGGTATTGATGCGGCAAAGCTCCGAAGTCTATAGCTGGAACGCCAGCCAGAGCAGCAAGCCCTCGGCCAGTTCGCGCACCATGCCGGGCTGGCGCGCGGTATAGGGCGCGCAATCCTGGCGCCGCGACTCGATCCAGGTGGCGAAGTCAAGAACGGCCTTACGGTCGTAGAAGGCGACCATCATCTCGTAGTTGAGGAAGAGGCTGCGGCCGTCGAGATTGGCCGAGCCGGCGAGCGCCAGTTCGTCGTCGATGACGATCGCCTTGGCGTGGATCATGCGCGGGTGCAGCCAGACGCGACCGCCGGCAGCGACGAGATCGCGCAACGAACGGTGGCGCACGAAGTCGGCAACGCGATGGTTCGAATGTGCCGGCAACACGAGATCGACCTCGATGCCGCGCCGCGCCGCCAGCGTCAGCGATGAAAGCAGCGCGGCGTCAGGAACGAAGTACGGCGTCACCGCCAGAATCCGCCGCTGCGAGGTGAAGCAGCCGGAAATCAGCATGATGTGGATGGTGTCGTCGGTGCGGTCGGGACCGCTCGGCACCAATTGCGCCAGGGCCAGCGGCGCGCTGGTCGTCTCGCCATTCGTCTTCGCCGCCAGATCCGGCAACTCGCGCTCGCTGGCGAAGGCCCAATCCTCCTCGAACTGCTGCCGCGCCTGCCCGGCGATCTCGCCGGAGAGATCGAAGCTCAGATCGAGCCACGCCTTGCGGCGCAGGATCGGACGCGGATCGCC
>JAGNOM010000289.1 GCA_017990155.1 Propionivibrio sp.
GAGCAGCAAGAGAGAATCAAGCTGTTCATGGATTACGCCCGGAGCTTTGACGACGATGAGGTGCCCGATCCGTACTACGGCCTGGGGCATGGCTTCGACCTGGTTCTGGACATGGTCGAGGACGCCTCCCTTGGCTTGATCGAAGAAATCAAGAAAAAGCTGCGGCGAACTTGAGCAAACTTGCCTAGTGGTCACAAAAAAGGGGGCGCCGGTCGGCGCCCCCTTTTTTACGATTGCTTTACCGCTTACTTGCCGGTTTCAACCATGATCAGCGCTTCACTGTCCGCTTGGGTGGCAATTTGCTGCTTGCGCGGGCGTCCCAGTTTGACCGGCGGTTCAGCCTGAGCCACAACGACCGGGCTGCTTGTCGTCTGAACCAAGACCAGGCCACTATCGGCGAGCGCAGTCTCGATATTGACCGGCTCCACCACAGGTGCTGCTGGTTCGGTAACGACCGGGGCCTCGACTACCTCGATAGGGGCGGCCTCAACCTCGACCACTGGCGGTGTAACAACGATAGGTTCGACTGCGGCTTCGACAGCGGGAGTGATATTTTCACTCGCCGGGGCGACAGCCATTTCGGTCACTGCTACAACCTCTGCTGCCTCAGCGACGACTGCCGGTTCGGCGGCCGGAATGACGACTACGACCGGTTCCTGATTGATCGGCTCGGCGCTGGTTTCGGCAGTGGCTGCTACCTCCGGCATTCCAACTGCTTCCGCCTCGTTCCGACGTTCGCCACGACCACGTCCACCGCGACGTCCACGACGGCGAGCGCCTTGTTCTTCGCCACCATTGTTGGCATCGGGTGCTTCGCTACCGTTAATCGAGGTCGTATCGGCTGAGGTATCGGTTGTCACCGCAGCCAGTTTGGTTTCAATCACCTCCGGTTGCTGGCGTTCGCGGCGCTCCTTGCGCTCACCACGCGGGCGGCGTTCCTGGCGTTCGCCCGTATTGGCTGCGGCATCTTCCAGCGCCGGTTTTTCGGCATTGCGCTCGTTGTTGCGGTTGCCGCGTTCCTTGCTGCGTTCGGGACGCTCACCGCGTTCTTCCTCACGGCGGGAGCCGTTGCGGCCGCCGCGACGACCGTCACGCTCGCGGCGATTATCGGAACGTGCTTCGCGCGGCTTCTTGGTCGGCTCGGGGGCAGCAACCGGTTCCACCGGCTGCGGTGCCGAACGGAACCAGGAGAAGATCTTCGAGAACAGGCCGCCTTCCGGCTTGGCAACGGCCGTGGCTGGGGCGGGGGCTTCGCTCTTTTCCGGCATGATGGGGGCCGGCTGCTCCGGCGAGACGCCCTTGATGGCGGCTTCCTGGCGGGGCTTGGCGGCTTCTTGCTGGGTTGCCTGCTTGATCGCATCCTCGATTGGCATGTCGACCATCTTGTAGGAAGGCTCACGCACATCGTCTTGATTCAGATCGTCGTGACGCAGGCGGGTAATCGTGTGTGCCGGTGTCTCGAGGTGAACGTTCGGAATGAGAAGGATGGTGACCTTGTGGCGCAACTCGATCGCCTGGATATCCGGACGCTTCTCGTTGAGTAGGAAGGTGGCGACATCGACCGGAACCTGGACATGCACGGCACCGGTGTTTTCCTTCATCGCTTCCTCTTCCAGGATGCGCAGGATGTGCAGCGCAGCGGATTCGGTGGAGCGGATGTGGCCAGTGCCAGTGCAGCGCGGGCAGGGGATGTAGCTGGTTTCGGCCAGGGCCGGACGCAGGCGCTGACGCGACAGTTCCATCAGGCCGAAGCGGCTGATCTTGCCCATCTGGACGCGGGCACGGTCGAAGCGCAGCGCATCGCGCAGGCGATTTTCGACTTCGCGCTGATTCTTGGCGTTCTCCATGTCGATGAAGTCAATCACGATCAGGCCGCCCAAGTCGCGCAGGCGCAACTGGCGAGCCAGTTCCTCTGCGGCTTCGAGGTTGGTCTTGAACGCGGTTTCCTCGATGTCGGAACCCTTGGTGGCACGACCAGAGTTGACGTCGACGGCGACCAGCGCTTCGGTGTGGTCGATGACGATGGCGCCACCCGACGGCAGGTTGACCTGGCGGGCGAAGGCAGTCTCGATCTGGTGTTCGATCTGGAAGCGAGAGAACAGCGGCACGTCGTCGCGGTAACGCTTGACGCGATTGACGTTGCCCGGCATGACCGTACCCATGAAGGCGCGGGCCTGTTCAAAGACTTCGTCGGTATCGATGAGGATTTCACCGATATCCGGCTGGAAGTAGTCACGAATGGCGCGAATGACCAGGCTGCCTTCGAGATAGATCAGGAAAGCGCCGGATTGCTGCTGGGCTGCACCTTCAATGGCGGTCCACAATTGCAGCAGGTAATTCAGGTCCCATTGCAATTCTTCGGCCTGACGACCGATAGCAGCGGTACGGGCGATCAGGCTCATGCCGTTGGGTACTTCGAGCTGATCCATGACTTCCCGCAGTTCGGCCCGTTCGTCACCGTCAACGCGGCGGGAAACGCCACCGCCACGCGGATTGTTCGGCATCAGGACCAGGTAGCGGCCGGCCAGCGAAACATAGGTGGTCAGGGCGGCGCCCTTGTTGCCACGCTCGTCCTTGTCGACCTGGACGATGAGTTCCTGACCTTCCTTCAGTGCCTCGTTGATCTTGGCGCGACCCACTTCGGTGCCCGGCTGGAAATAGGCACGGGAAACCTCCTTGAAGGGCAGGAAGCCGTGACGATCAGCGCCGTAGTCGACGAAGCAGGCTTCGAGGGACGGTTCGATCCGGGTGATGACACCCTTGTAGATGTTGCTTTTGCGTTGTTCCTTGGCGGCGGATTCAATGTCGAGATCGATGAGTTTCTGACCATCGACAATGGCGACACGGAGTTCTTCCGCCTGTGTCGCATTGAAGAGCATGCGTTTCATTGTTTTCGGGCTCCAGCGCACTTTGGCACGCTGCAACGAAACGCCTTGGCAGGCAGCGACTTTTCTTTATCGGGTTGCGTTCATGTAGGTGATGAGGGCAAAGGCGATTGGAAGGTGCTGATCAACAAACGGCCGCGTGTTTGTTATTGAAATGCGCGACCTGAAAATTCCTGCCACAGGCGATCGTGCGTGCTTACCGTGGGCTTATCTATTACCATCACTACTTTTGGTGAGTGAACTTAACCAGTCGTTTTACGTTGTTCTGGCCTGAGCAATTGGCGCAGGTGAGACTGCAAAGCCTGCCGCTTGGCGGTCGCGCCAGTGGCGCGAGGGCGAACGGTCTGACGGTTCGGCATCTCTTACAAATCGAGACGTAAAACGTGGGCAGTATATTAGAAAAATGAATGGCGCAGGTAACAATTCAGTCGCGCATGTCGTGATTGACGACGAGGAGCAAGGCCAGCGCCTGGATAATTTTCTGATCCGCCGCTGCAAGGGCGTTCCCAAGAGTCATATCTACCGCATTTTGCGTAGTGGTGAAGTGCGGGTGAATAGCCGGCGGGTCGATGCCACCTATCGGCTGTGCGCCGGCGACAATTTGCGTATTCCGCCCATCCGTATTGCCGAAAGGCCGAAGAGCGAAGTTGACGAGGCGGCCAAGCAGCGGGTCGATCTGCCCATTCTCTTCGAGGACGAGGCCATGCTGGTTATCGACAAACCGGAGGGGATCGCAGTTCACGGCGGGAGCGGCGTCAGCTTTGGGGTGATCGAGGCTTTGCGTCGCCAGCGCCCACAGGCCAAGTTTCTCGAACTGGCACACCGGCTCGACCGCGAGACATCCGGCATTCTGCTCGTCGGCAAGAAGCGCCTGGCGCTGACTGCATTGCATGACATGTTTCGTGAGCATGGCGCCGGTGCGGACAAGCGCTACCTTGTACTGGTCAAGGGTCGCTGGATGAACAATACGCAGCATGTGAAACTGCCTTTGCTCAAATACCTTACCGAGAACGGTGAACGGCGCGTCTCCGTCGACGCGCAAGGCAAGGCATCGCATACCGTATTTCGCCTGCTGGCGCGATGGCCGGAGATGAGTCTGCTCGAGGCACAACTGAAAACGGGGCGGACGCATCAGATTCGCGTTCATCTCGCCCACCTCGGTTTTCCGATTCTGGGTGACGAGAAATATGGTGATTTCTCGTTAAATAAAGATTTGAAGCGCGATGGCCTGAAACGCATGGCTCTGCACGCGTGGCGTATGGCTTTTCGTCATCCGCTAACATCCGGTCCGATGGAGTGCGTGTCGCCATTGCCTGACGGGATCGGCA
>JAGNOM010000290.1 GCA_017990155.1 Propionivibrio sp.
TCATCACGTTGCGCAGGAAAATCACGTCGAAATCGCCGATGTCGGCCTCCACCGGATGCATCAGGTTGATCTGATAGAAGCGGGTGCGCTTGCGCAGTTCCGGCACGATGAGGAACGTTCCGGCGTGTGAGCGGACGCCTTTCAGGCAGTACTTGCGCATGTGGCCGTTGGGAATGCCTTCGGTGCGCGCCAGCGAGTAATGCCCGGCCGTGGCCTTGGCCAGGACTTTGGTACTGATGTCCGAGCCGACGATTTCCCACGGGTTGGACGGCAGCGCCTCGGCCAGCGTCATGGCGATCGAGTAGGCTTCCTCACCGCTGGAACTGGCGGCACTCCAGACGCGGAAGGCGGCCGGACTGTTGCGCTTGGCGATGATCTCGTTACGCAGGAAGTCGAAGTGCGTCGGTTCGCGGAAGAAGTAGGTTTCGTTGGTGGTCAGCAGATCCACCATGGTCTGGACTTCTTCCGAGCAATCGCCCGAGGCGAGCATGCGGTAGTACTCGGTGAAGGTCGAAAAATCGTATTGCTTCAGGCGCTTCGTCAGCCGCCCGACGAGCAACACCTTCTTCGCGTCGCTCAGGCTGATGCCAGCAATCTTGTAGATCAGGCGCTGGAACAGCACGAACTCCTGATGCGTGATGTCGATCGTGGTGGCCGCGGTGGCAAGCTTGGAATCGGTCATCAGAACAGCTCGATCTTCTTGTCGACGGTCTTCGGTTTTTGCAGCAGGGTTTCGGCGTAGGTACGCTCCTCGCGGGCGATGACGCCGGCCGTGGCCATGTTGGTGACCAGACGCTTGCAGAAAGCCTCGCCGTTGAATGGGAGGAAAACGATCTTGCGCGACCACGGGCCGAGAAAGTCGGACGAGAGCAGGGGAATGCCCTCGCGCGACAACCACTCCTTCGCGAAGTTGGCATTGCGCATGCCGATGTTGGGCGAGTTGGCATCGTTGTCGATGATCGTCCCGCCGCCGAATGCCTTGGCCTGCAAACGGGCCTTGCGCGCACCTTTGGCCAACAGGGCGTTGAGCAGCGCTTCCATGGCAAAGTTGCCGGATAGCAGCGAGTCGACGTCGCCGTACTTGCTGCGCCCCATCTCGGGCAACATGAAGTGGTTGATACCGCCGACCTTCAGCGCCGGATCAAAAAGGCAAACGGCGACGCATGAACCGAGCAGGGTCGACAAGGGCTTTTCGGATTCGACGGACCAGGCACCAGGCTGGACGTTGCGCGCCAGGCGTTCGATGTCCTTTGCCGGCAGCTTGGCGAGGTCCGCCGTGTTCATGAACGAGCTCAGCGACTGCGCAATTGCTCAAGCCGGCTGCTCAGCCGGTGCAGCGTCTCCTGAGCTTCTGTGCCACGGTTGAGGAGGCTGGACATTTGCGCGATGAAATCGCCGACCATGTCCTGCAGGAATCGCTCCTGGTTGTCCGTCAAGCCGAGCCGGTAAAACGAATCGAGCAAGGTTTCCTGCAAATCCTGGGTGAGCTTCGTGCTCGCCTTGGTGTTTTCCGACTGCACCCGGTGCAGTTCGTGGATGGTATCGCTGACGCTTTCCAGCGCGTTACGGATGCCTGACTCCGCCTTCTGGATGGCGCTTTCCGCAGCCAGCGCCTTGAGTCGCGAATCGGCGCCCTGTGCGGCGACCGACAGGTGATCGCGCAGGCGGCCGCAGAAGTCCGGGTTGTCGAGCGGCAGATTGTTGACCATCAGCGTCACGCGCTCGAAGTTGTGCACGCTGCGCTGGCGGAATTCGAAGATGCGACCCTGGTCGCGGACGTGATCGATGACCGCCACTTCGAGCGGATGGTTCTTGCCGTTCGCGCTCACCGTTTGCACCGTGCCATCGACGCGCGTTTGCACCACGCCTTCGAGTCTGTAACGCTGCATCAGCTCAAGCAGCCCGGTGGCGACTTCATCGTCCGAATCCATGGCAATCAGCTTGCTCATGAACTGCAGCAGGATGCCGGTTTCGTCCATGTTGGCCATGACCAGCGACGACAACAACTCGGCCTCCTCGGCCTGCACGGCCAGCGAACGCTGGCTGGCGATCATGTTCTGCGCCACCAGCAGCTTGCGCAGGAGTTCTTCCGGCTCGAAGGGCTTGACGATGAAATCCTCGCCGCCGGCGTCGTAACCGATGATCCGTTCCTCGATCGTGTCGTTGCTCGATACGAAGGTCACCGGAATGCTGCGCAGCGCAGGATTGTCTTTGATCTGGCGGCACAGCGTGTAACCGTCCATGCCGGGGAGATTGACGTCGAGAAGGAAGAAGTCCGGCTTCTCGGTTTCGAGCAGCATGAGGCAGTCTTCGGCGCTGGGAAAAGTCTCGACCTCGCAGTCGGGCTCCAGAATGGCATGCATGATGTCGAGAACGACCGGGTCGTCGTCGACCACATAGACCTTGAACGATGCGCTCATTTTTCCCTCGTGTGGTGAGTTTCCCTGCTCGCTAGCTTCAGGCTTTGATCGGCCCAAGTACCAAAGCGATGGCCGTGCTCATTTCCTGAACCGTGCCTTCCAGCTCCTCAAGCCAAAGCGTGCTCGGCTCTCCGTTCTTCAGGCACTGTTCGAGCGACTGTGCGATCGAGTGTAGCTCGTTCATCCCGAGCATGCCGGTGCGGCCTTTCAGGGCGTGGGCCAGTTTAACCGCAGTGTCGCGGCTGCCGTTGTCGATCGCCAGCCGGATCTGCGTTGCAGCGGCTGGACCGTGGCTGACGAACTCGGCCAGCCAGTAGCGGTAACGGCCTTCGTCGCCGGAAAAGCGGGCGATCGCCTGCGCGGTATTGATGCCAGGAATGGCTAGCTGGGCGGGTGTCTGTATTTCTGCGTTCATGTCGGACGTTCCGTGTGCCTGTTGGGTCTGCCGGAGCGGGCATCGCCTGCCTGCCGGGATCAGACGCCATGTTCCCAAAGTCGCACCGGCTTGTGCATCCGTAATTTGTGCAAGAAGCAGCGGAAATTACGGAGTTGCCGAGTCGCGCTTTGCCTGGCTCAGGCTCTATCCACGTTATGGCCGCAGTGACATGAAAAAAGTTGCACCGTGGCCGGTCGATTCCTGCTACTGGCCCCAGTCTTCCGAATCGCGCAACGAGTCGCGGGTGAGTAGAACGGCTGGAATTAGAACGGTGCGCTCTGGAATTGAATGATCGCGGATGAGAGCGTAGCCGGCTTCGACGGCTTTTTGCGCCAGTTTGTCGGGCATTTGCGCGACGGTGGCGGCCAGTAGCGAGTTGCCGTCCTTCATGCGCGCCTTGGCCTTGGGCGCGCCATCGACGCCGACGATGAAGAAATCGCTGCGTCCGGCCTGGCGCGCGGCGTCGTCGGCGCCGATGGCCGTCGGGTCGTTGATGGCGAACACGGCGTCGATGTGCGGAAAGAGCGTCAGGAGGTCGGTCATCTTGGCAAATCCACCTTCCGACGTTCCGCCGCCGTTGCGATCGGCGGAAAGCACCTTGATTCCCGGCGCGGCGCCGAGCGTGGCGCGGCAGCCGGCGACCCGGTCGATGGTTGCCGAGACCGGTGGGCCGGAGATGATGACGACGCGTCCGGCACCACCCAGTCTTTCGATGATGTAGCGACACGCCAATTCACCCGCCTGCACGTTGTCGGTTGTGATCGTCGCGTCGGCGCCGGCCGCGCGGACGTCGACGGCGACGACGCGGATGCCTTCGGCCTGCGCGCGCTTGACCGCCGGTTGGACGGCAACCGGATCGGCGGCGTTGAGCACGATCAGGTCGACTTTCTTGCGGATGAAGTCGTCGATCTGCTGAATCTGGCGCTGGATATCGTAGGCGTTGGACGCGACATAGACCTTTACGTCCGGTCCGACGACACGGCGTGCGGCGGCCTCAACGCCGCGTGCGACGCGGACGAAGAACGGATTGCCGAGATCAGTCACCGAGACGCCGATACGCCCCGTTTCTGCGGCGGTCGATACGCCCGAGATCAGCAGCCACGCCGCAGCAAGAAAGGCGCGGCGGAACGCTGCGGCCGAAGTGTCTATTGGCCCCATTCGGTGGACTCGGGAGGCGATTCGCGCGTCAGAAGCTCGGGAGGAATCAGTACGAAGGTGCTGGCAACGGGCTTCTTGCGCATCATCGCGTAGCCGGTTTCCACGGCTTTTTGCGCCAGCACGTCGGGCAACTGAGTGACGGTGGCGGCGATCAGCGAGTCGGCATCGTGCAAACGCG
>JAGNOM010000291.1 GCA_017990155.1 Propionivibrio sp.
CGGCGTCTCGCGTTTCATTACAGGGCAATCCAGATTTCACTGCCCACACGCTTGACGGAGAAGGCCCGCGCGCAACCGACGTCGGGCGCCACCGCTTCGCCGTTTTCAAGCCCGATCTTCCAGCCATGTAGCGGGCAGGTCACGACCTTGCCGGTGACGATGCCCTGCGACAACGGCCCGCCCTTGTGCGGGCACTTGTCATGCACGGCGAAGACTTCGTCGTCCGCCGTGCGGAAGATCGCAATGTCGCCGCTCGCCGACGCCACGACACGGCTGCCGAGAGGCGGGATTTCGTCGAGTTGGCAGAGTTTTTTCCAGTCGCTCATATTCACACCTCCAGGATTTCAAACTCCCGGCGCACCGCCGGCTTCTGCACGGCGGCACTCCACGGGTCTTCGTAGTTCTGCAGCGCAAAGAGCAGGCGCTCGTACAGTTCCTTGCGCCTTGCCTCGTCCTCCAGCACGATCTTCTTCACGTAGTCGAGGCCGACGCGGGCGATGTAGTGGCAGGTGCGTTCGAGGTAGAAACCTTCCTCGCGGTAGAGTTGCAAGAAGGCGGCCGAGTATTCGAGCACTTCCTCGTCCGTCGTGACCTTGCAGAAGAACTGCGCGACTTCGGTCTTGATGCCGCCGTTGCCGGCGACGTAAATCTCGTAGCCGGAATCGACACCGATCACGCCGACGTCCTTGATGCCGGCTTCGGCGCAGTTACGCGGGCAACCGGAAACGGCGAGCTTGACCTTGTGCGGCGACCACATGCCGAACAGCATCTTCTCGAGCTTGACGCCCATGCTCATCGCCAGCTGCGTGCCGAAGCGGCAATGCTCGGCGCCGACGCAGGTTTTCACGGTGCGGATCGACTTGCCGTAGGCGTGGCCGGAAACCATGCCGGCCTGACCGAGGTCGGCCCAGACTTTCGGCAGGTCGGTCTTCTTGATGCCGAGCAGATCGATCCGTGCGCCGCCGGTCATCTTGACGGTCGGTACTTCATATTTCTCGGCCACGTCGGCAATCGCGCGCAATTCCTTCGGCGTCGTCAGCCCGCCCCACATGCGCGGGACGACCGAAAAGGTGCCGTCCTTCTGGATGTTGGCGTGCGCGCGCTCGTTGATGAAGCGCGATTGCGGATCGTCCTGCGCCTCATGCGGCCAGGTCGAGATCAGGTAGTAGTTGAGTGCTGGACGGCACGAGGCGCAGCCGTTCGGCGTTTTCCATTCGAGGAAATGCATGACCTCGGGAATGGTCAGCAGGTGCTGGTCGCGGATCGCCGCGCGCACGATGCCGTGCGAGTGATCGGTGCAGCCGCACACCGCCTTGTCCTTGCTTTCGACCGGCTGATAGGCGCCGCCGACCGTCGAGGCGAGAATCTGCTCGACCAAGCCCGTGCAGGAACCGCAGGAAGAGGACGCCTTGGTGTGCTTGCGCACCTCATCGACGGTGAACAGTCCCTTCTCCTTGATCGCCTTGACGATGGTGCCCTTGCACACGCCGTTGCAGCCGCAGACCTCGGCGCTGTCGGCCATGGTCGCTGCCTTGCTCTGGCCGGCATGACCCACGTCGCCCACGTGATTGGAACCGAACATCAGGTGGTCGCGAATTTCGGCGATGTTCTGCTTGTCGCGCAGCAACTGGAAGTACCACGCGCCGTCGGCGGTATCGCCATACATTACGGCGCCGACGAGATGGTCGCCCTGGATGACGAGCTTCTTGTACACACCGCCGGACGGATCGGAAAGCACGATTTCCTCGGTCTTGTCGTTACCGGTGAAGTCGCCAGCCGAAAAGACGTCGATGCCGGTGACCTTGAGCTTGGTCGACGTGACCGAGCCGGAGTAGCGACCGATGCCGAACTGCGCGAGATGGTTAGCGCAGACCTTGGCCTGTTCGAACAGCGGCGCAACCAGGCCGTAAGCGGTGCCGCGATGCGCCGCGCACTCGCCGACGGCGTAGATCTTCGGGTCGTAGGTCTGCAGCGTGTCGTTGACCACGATACCGCGCACGGTGTGGATGCCGGCCGATTCGGCCAGCGTGGTGTTGGGTTTGATACCGACGGCCATCACCACAAGGTCGGCGGGAATGGCCTCGCCGTCCTTGAAGCGAATGACGGCAACCCGGCCCGATTCACCGGCGACCAGTTCGGCCGTCTGCTTGCCGAGCAGGAACTTCAGCCCCTTGGCTTCGAGCGACTGCTTGAGCAGATCGGCGGCGGTCTTGTCGAGTTGGCGCTCCATGATCCAGTCAGCGAGATGCACGACGGTCACTTCCATGCCACGCAGACGCAGGCCGTTGGCTGCTTCCAGCCCGAGCAAGCCGGCGCCGATGACGACCGCGTGGCGGTGAGTTTTGGCGGCTTCGATCATCGCCTCGGTGTCGGCGATGTCGCGGTAGGCGATCACGCCCGGCAGATCCTTGCCCGGTACCGGCAGAATGAACGGCGACGAACCGGTCGCCAGCAGCAGACGGTCGTATCCGGCCTCGGTGCCGTCTTCAGCGATCACGCGCTGCGCCTTGCGGTCGATTTTCGCGACCTTCTTGCCGGCGTGCAGCGTGATTCCGTTATCGCGATACCAGGCGTGATCGTTGAGCACGATGTCCGGCAGCGTCATTTCGCCCGCCAGCACTGGCGACAGCAGGATGCGGTTGTAATTGGGATGCGGCTCGGCGCCGAACACGGTGATGTCGTACATCTCCGGTTCCAGCTTGAGCAGCTCCTCCAGCGTCCGGCAGCCAGCCATGCCGTTGCCGACCATTACGAGTTTTTGCTTTTTCATAGAGAACCTTTCACCACAGAGGCACAGAGACACAGAGAAAAGCGAAGTATTTGAAATCGGTCGAATGGACGACGTTGTTCATTCACAGCGCTTTGCTCCTGTCTTTCTCTGTGCCTCTGTGTCTCTGTGGTTAATGGTTTCACGCTGCCAGCGGATGCTGCTGCTTGGCGTAGAGGAATTCGATGACCGCCGACCGGTAATCCATGTACTTGGTGTCATGAGCCAATTCCAGCCGTTTGCGCGGACGGGGAAGGTCGACGCTCAGCACCTCGCCGATGGTCGCTTCCGGGCCGTTGGTCATCATCACGATGCGGTCGGAAAGCAGCACGGCTTCGTCGACATCGTGCGTAACCATCACTACCGTCGCCTGCGTCGCGGCGCAGATGGCCATCAACTCATCCTGCAGCCGGGCGCGGGTCAGTGCGTCGAGCGCGCCGAACGGTTCGTCCATCAGCAGCACTTTCGGCTCCATGGCCAACGCGCGGGCGATGCCGACGCGCTGTTTCATGCCGCCGGAAACCTCACCCGGATACTTGTGCATGGCGTGAGCGAGGCCGACCATCTCCAGCACGCTCTGCGTGCGCGCCTTGAGTTCAGCCTTGCCTTCGCTCTTCGCGAACACCCGCTCGACAGCCAGATAGACGTTCTCGAAGCAGGTCAGCCACGGCAGCAGCGAGTGGTTCTGGAAGACCACGGCGCGCTCGGGGCCGGGACCGGGAATTTCCCGCCCGGCGCAGATCAGGACACCGGACGTCGGCATCGTCAGCCCGGCAATCAGGTTGAGCAGCGTCGATTTGCCGCAGCCCGAGTGCCCGATCAGAGAGACGAACTCGCCCTGGCGGATGTTGAGGTTGATGTCGCGCAGGGCGATGAACTTGCCTTTCTTGGTATCGAAACTCATGCCGACGTCTTCGACGCGGACGTACTTTTCGGTGTTCTTTTCCATGATCAGACCTCCGTGTGCAGGCGCTTGGCGAGAAAGAGCAGGATCTGTTCGAGGATCAGCCCGACGATGCCGATGACGAAGATGGCAATGATGATGTGCTCCACCTTAAGGTTGTTCCACTCGTCCCACACCCAGAAGCCGATGCCGACGCCGCCGGTGAGCATTTCCGCCGCGACAATGACCAGCCAGGCGGTGCCGATCGACAGGCGAATGCCAGTCAACATGTAAGGCAGCACGCTGGGGAAGAGGATCTTGGTGACGATCTTCCATTCGGAAAGATTCAACACGCGCGCCACGTTGAGGTAGTCCTGCGGCACACGCTGCACGCCCTGGGCGGTGTTCATGATCATCGGCCAGATCGAGCAGATGAAGATCGTCCAGGTCGCCGCCGGATCGGCGCGCTGGAACACCAGCAGTCCGATCGGCAGCCAGGCCAGCGGCGAAACCGGGCGCAGCAGGCTG
>JAGNOM010000292.1 GCA_017990155.1 Propionivibrio sp.
CGCGCGCTCGCGCCGCGCCCGGAACTGATCCTGCTCGACGAACCGTTCTCCAACCTCGACGTCGACCTGCGCGAACGTCTGTCGCTCGAAGTCCGCGCCATCCTCAAGCAGGAAGGCATGACGGCAATCCTCGTCACGCACGACCAGCACGAAGCTTTCGCCATGGCCGACGAAATCGGCGTCATGGCCGACGGAAAGATCCAGCAGTGGGATACGCCGTACAACCTGTACCACCGGCCGGCCAATCGCTTTATTGCCGATTTCGTCGGCCAAGGCGTTTTCCTGCCCGGCGTTGTGATCGACGGCCACCGCGTCGACGTCGAACTCGGCCGGCTCGAATCACGCCTGCCGCTCGAATGCATGAAGGGCTGCGCCGAATGCGGCAAGGGGTGTCGCGTCGAAGTCCTGCTGCGCCCGGACGACATCATCCACGACGATCAGAGCCCGGCGCAGGCGGAGATCCTGCACCGCGCCTTTCGCGGCGCCGAGTTCCTGTACACGCTGCGCCTGGCGAGCGGCGCGGAAATTCTCTCGCTCGTACCATCGCACCATAACCACGCCATCGGCGAACGCATCGGCATCCGGCTCGATGTCGACCATGTCGTCGCCTTCAGGACCGATGCGCCTGTCGTACACACCGTCTCGTTTCACCGATGATCCACTGGCTTGAGAGCGCGACCTCGTTTCCACCGCTTGAACTGGCGCTGACCGAACCGAACGGCTTGCTGTGCGCAGGCGGCGACCTTTCACCGCAACGCATTCTCAGCGCTTACAGTCGCGGCATTTTCCCGTGGTACGCGAAGGGCGAACCGATCCTGTGGTGGAGTCCGGATCCGCGCATGGTTCTTCACCCGTCGGAGTTCAAGATCTCCCGTTCGTTACGCAAAACGCTGCGCCACGGCGCGTACGAAGTCCGGCTCGACAGCGATTTCCCGGCGGTCATCCGCGCCTGCGCCAAGAGCCGGCGCCGCGACCAGCACGGAACCTGGATCACCGCTGAAATGCAGGACGCTTACTGCACGCTGCATGAACTCGGCTTCGCGCACTCGGTCGAAACCTGGGTTGATGAAACGCTGGTCGGCGGCCTCTACGGCATCGCCATCGGCAAGATGTTCTACGGAGAATCGATGTTTTCCCATGCGACCGACGCTTCGAAAATTGCCCTCGCGCACCTTGCCCGTTTTCTGAACCGAAAAGGATTCGGCCTGATCGACTGCCAGATGAACACGCCGCATCTCGCCTCGCTCGGTGCGCGCGAGATTCCACGCGGCGAATTCATTTGCCGATTGCAGACGCTTACCGCCATTCCACCGCTGCATGGCCGCTGGCCGAGCGACGGCGCGCAGGCCGACTGGTCTTAGGCCGGAGCACGCCATGTCGCGAATCAACGAGTGCAAGCTGCCGTTCTCGCTGTTGCAGTTCTACAACACGGCCACCTACCCGTGCAGCTACCTTGACGACCGGCGCTCGATATCGGAAGTCGCCACGCCACCGCACCTGATCACCACCGAGGTCTATGGCGAACTGGTGCGCAACGGCTTCCGTCGCAGCGGGATCTTCACCTATCGACCGAACTGTGAACGCTGCTCGGCCTGCGTGCCGGTACGCATCCCGGTCGAGCGTTTCACCCCCAATCGCAGCCAGCGGCGTTGTGCAAAAAAGCATCTGGACTTGCGCGCACGCGAATTGCCGTTGCTCCTTTTCGACGAGCATTTCCAGCTCTACCAACGCTACCAGGCCGCGCGGCATCCGGGCGGCGGCATGGATCAGGATAGTCACGAGCAGTACTCGAACTTCCTCTTGCAAAGCCGCGTTGACAGCCGTCTGATCGAGTTCACCGAAGATGGCGAACTGCGCATGGTGAGCATCATCGATATCCTCAACGACGGGATCTCTTCGGTCTATACCTTCTACGATCCGGACATCCCGAGCGCCGGCTTTGGTACGTACAACATCCTCTGGCAGATCGCCCAGTGCAGCGCCAACAAGCTGCCCTACCTCTATCTCGGCTACTGGATCCGCGAAAGCCGGAAGATGGCCTACAAAGCGGACTTCCGGCCGATTGAGGGCTTGATCGGCGGTGTTTGGCAGGAATTTGACGCCGCACGGTAACACCCGCGCAGCCGTCGCCACCAAGGCGATGTCACCCAAACGACATCGCGGAGTAGTATGCAGTTTGTGGTTTTTCAATCAGGGCCACGGCCTTGTCAAAACCGGGAACACGCATGGCCCTCGCCCCATTCCAGCATCGCTCGCTCAAGACCCGGATCGTCCTCACGACGCTGGCGATCTTTCTCGCCAGCCTGTGGGCGCTGTCGTTCTATTCTAGCCACATGCTGCGCATCGACATGGAACGCATGCTCGGGCAGCAACAGTTCTCGACGGTGACCTACGTTGCCGCACAGCTCGAAGGAGAACTGAACGATCGCATCAACGGGCTCGAACTGATCGCTCGCGCCATCGACCCGGCGACGCTCGATAGCCCCAGCACGCTCCAGGCTTTCCTCGATCAGCGCTTTGTGCTTCACAACCTGTTCAACGCCGGCGTCAACGCCTACCGGCTCGATGGAACGGCGATTGCGGTCTCTCCGATGCTGGTGGAGCGAATCGGCCTCAACTACATGGATCGCGACTATGTTGCCGGTGCCTTGAAGGACGGCCGCGCCACCATCGGATACCCGGTTTTTGGCCGCACCGTCCTATCCCCGATCATCGGCATGGCCGTCCCGATCCGCAATGCGCAGGGCGCGATCGTCGGCGCACTGGGCGGACTGATCAATCTCGACAAACCGAGCTTCCTCGACAAGATCACCCACAACAGCTACGGCGAGACCGGCGGCTACCTCGTTGTCGAAAAAAGACATCGGCTGGTCGTCACCGCCAGCGACAAGCGACGGATCATGCAGCCGCTTCCCGCATCAGGAGCAAGCCCACTTACGGACCGCTTCGTCGAAGGATTCGAAGGTTCTGGAACGATGACCAACGCGCTCGGCGTGGACGTTCTGACGTCGGCGAAGAGCGTCCCGATCGCGGACTGGTACGTCGCAGCCTCGCTCCCTACCACTGAAGCCTTCGCACCGATCCGCGAAATGCAGCAGCGCATGCTGGCTGCAACGCTGCTGCTGACGGTGTTGGCCGGCGGCGCCACATGGTGGGTCATGCGGCGCCAGTTCGCGCCGTTGCAGGAGGCCGCGAAAACGATTAACGGCATGGCCGACGAGAGCGTGCCCCTGCGCGCCCTGCCCGTCGCCGGTCTTGACGAGATCGGGCAACTGAACAGCGGCTTCAACCGGCTGCTGGAGACCCTCGGGCGGCGCGAAAAAGCCTTGCAGGCGAGCGAAGAGAACTTCTGGCTGATCTTTGAGAACAGCGGCGACGCGATCCTCATTGCGACAACCGAAGGCAGCGTCGTCGCGGCCAATCCCGCCGCCCGCCAGATGTTCGGCTACAGCGATGATGAGTTCCGCTCACTCGGTCGCAATGGCGTCCTCGACGAAAACAACCCAAGTATCCCGGCCGCACTCCGGAAACGGAAACAAGCGGGCCGCTTCTACGGCGAGTTGCGCTGCAAACGGCGAGATGGCCGCCTGTTTGATGCCGAAATCCATTCGACGCTTTTTGACGACTCAACGGGTAACCGCCGCGCAATCACCCAACTGCGCGACATCACTGAACGTAAGCTCACCGAACAGGCGCTGCACACAAGCGAAAATCGCTTCCGAATTATTTCGTCGATCTGCAGCGACCTGCTCTACTCGTGCAGGCGCTCGGATGACGGGCAATTCCGCGTCACATGGATCGCCGGCGACGCGACCCCGCTCTTCGGTTACGACACTGACACCATCGTTGCGCGTGGCTGCTGGAAGCCGTTTGTCATCGAGGATGACCTGCCGCTATTCGCTCGCACCATCACCGAAGGCCAACCGGGCGAAACAAGCGACAGCGTGGTGCGTATCCTTCACCGCGACGGTTCGATCCGCTATCTGCGCAGCGTCGCTCGGGTCGAGATCGGCGACGACGCGGACCGCCATCAGCTCTACGGTGCGCTGCAGGACATCACCGAACGGAAGCGTTCCGAGGCTGAGCTTGAACAGCACCGCCACCATCTCGCCGAACTCGTCGCCTCGCGCACGGCCGAACTGGCCGAAGCGAAGGATGCCGCCGAAGCGGCCAA
>JAGNOM010000293.1 GCA_017990155.1 Propionivibrio sp.
GTGTCGCGCGCCTGCATCGCGGCGCGGCGCTTGGCCTTTTCCCATTGCTGCGTACCGAGCGTATGCAACGGCGCGGCGTCAGGATCGCTGCCGGAATAGCGCGAGATGACGTGCAGTTGCGAAACCGGCACGTAGAGCTTGGATTCGTTGGCGTAGTGGAGTTCGAGGAATTCCATGTCGCCTTCGCCGAGATCCATGTGGATCAGGCCTTGATAGCGGGCGATGCCGTGCTGCTCGTGGACTACCGGATCGCCAACCTTGAGCTCGGTCAGGTCGCGCAGCCAGTTGTCGAGCGAGGCCTTGCGTTGTGCGGCGTGGCGCGAACGACGCGACGGGCTGCCGGCGTAGAGTTCGGCTTCGGTGATGAAGGCGAACTGATCGAGAACGAAGCCTTCATGCAGCGGCGCGACGCCCAGCGAGAGCTTGCTGTTAGCGGCCAGGAACCCGGAAAGGTCGGCGCTGGCGTCGGGTTTCAGTCCGTATTCGGCAAACAGGCCGGATAGCGTTTCGCGACGGCCGGCCGTTTCCGCGAGTAGCAGTACGCGGCCGGGGAAGTTGTCGACAAACGCTTTCAGCTTCGCCAACGGGTCGTCGGCACGGCGGTCGACGGCGACGGGTGGAACTGGCGCCGTCGGGCCGTCACTGCCCTTGGCCAGAACGATCCGCGTGTAGGGCTTGGCGGCGGTGAAGAACGGTTCCTCAGCGAGAAAAAGTTCGTCGGGCGGTAGCAGCGGCCGCGTTTTCTCGCCCGAGAGCATGTCGTAGCGCGCCTGCGCATCACGCCAGAAATCGCGGATCGCCTCGGGCACGTTGTTGTGCAGGCAGAGCGCCGTGTCCCCGGGCAGATAGTCGAACAACGTCGCCGTCTCTTCAAAAAACAGCGGCAGCCAGTATTCGATTCCAGCCGATGCGATACCGGCCGAGATGTCCTTGTAGATGCCCGACTTGGCCGGATCGCCCTCGAAGACCTCGCGGAAACGCTGGCGGAAGCGCGTGCGCCCTTTGTCGTCAAGCGGGAACTCACGCGCCGGCAGCAGCCTGACCTCCGGCACCGGATACAGCGTGCGTTGCGTGTCGACGTCGAAGGTCTTGATGCTCTCGATTTCGTCGCCGAAGAGGTCGATCCGGTAAGGCAGTTGCGAGCCCATCGGAAACAGGTCGACCAGTCCGCCGCGGATCGAGTATTCCCCCGGCGAAACGACATTGGTCACGTTGGTGTAGCCGGCCAGCGTGAGTTGCGCGCGGAATTGCTCGGCGTCGAGCGTCTCGCCCTTCTTGAAGAAGAAGGTGTAGGCCGCGAGATAGGCCGGTGGTGTGAAACGGTAGGCTGCCGTCGAAGCCGGCACCAGCAGCACGTCGCACTCGCCGCGCGTGATGGCGTAGAGCGTCGCCAGTCGTTCGGATATCAGGTCGTGGTGCGGCGAAAAACTGTCGTAGGGCAGCGTTTCCCAGTCCGGCAGCAGACGGACCCGCAGCTCGGGCGCGAACCACGGAATCTCGTCGAGAAGCCGCTGGGCATCGCTGGCGCTGGCGGTCAGGACGGCGAGCAGACTCTTGCGGCCGATTGCCAGTTGCGCCACCGTCAACGCATCGGAGGAGCCGGAAAAGGGCGGCAATTGCGCGCGTTCGCCGGCCTTGAAGGTGGGCAAGGAGATCGCCAGCGAGGCGTTGAATGAAGCGTCGGGCGCGGCTGAATCGGTTTGGGAGGAAGGCACGGCGGAGGATGGAGTGGCGCGGGAAAGCCGACTATTATAGTCGCCACACGGGAATGGCGCGGCATGGCGACCGAAGCGACCAGGGCAATCGCATGAACGCCCCATCCTCCTCCGCGACCTCCCTCTTGAAGGGGGAGGGGTTGATGCGTACGGCATTCATGCGATTGCCCTGCCGACGCGACGCTAACCGTTGATCGTCAGCGCGTCGGTGTCATGCTTGCCGCTGTCCGCCGGTTTTTCAAACAAGGCGAAGAACTTCCGGTCTTCGCGCAGCAAGTGGCCGGCGATGACCTCCGAGAGCATCAGGTCGATCAATTCGCCCGGCGAATCACTGTTGGCGCGTACCCGGCGGTGCAGTTCGTAGGCCTGATCGATGATGCGCCGATGCTCGGCGGCGTGCTCTGACAGGTGCGCGTAGCCGTGGATGGCAAGGATTCCTTCCTCGTCCGAGAAATGCCTGACGGTGTGCTCGAGCAGCGAATCGAAAGCCTTGCGGAATGGTTCCGGATCGGCACGCCGGGCGAACGATTTTTCGAGCATGTCGTTTGCCAGCGCGAAGAGTTTGCGGTGCTGTGCATCGATCGACGGGTGGCCCGAGTTGAAAGTCGCTTTCCAGTTGAGACGGACGAGCGGACGTTGATCGGTGCTCTCGCCAGCCGCGTTCGCATCATTGCGCGCAAGCCGGTGAACGCGATTTCTGCCTGCGCGCTTGGCGTGATACATCGCTTCGTCGGCGATGCGCAGGAGTTCCTGATCGTTGTCGCCGTCATCGGGATAAATCGCGACACCAATGCTCGACGAGATGTTCAGGCTGATGCCGCTGGTCGTGACGAAGGGCTTCTGCAGCTCCTCGCAGATTTTCTCCGCCGTGCTGACGGCGTCGTCGATCCGTTGCAGATCGGCCAGAAGCGCGACGAACTCGTCGCCACCAATCCGGGCCACCGTGTCCGATTCCCGAAGGTGGCGGCGCAGGCGGTGGGCGACCGACTTCAGCAAGCAGTCGCCGACTTCATGGCCGTAGTCGTCGTTGACTGGCTTGAATTTGTCGAGGTCGATGAAGAGCAGCGCGATCCGCGTTTGTTCGCGCCGGGCGCGCGCGATCTGCTGCGGGATGCGGTCCTGCAGCAGGCGTCGATTGGGCAGTTGCGTCAGCGGATCGTAGAAGGCCAGTTGGCGGATGGCCTCTTCGGCGCGTTTGCGCTCGGTGATATTGCGCGTCACGCCAAGGACCGAGACGATGTTGCCATCGCTGTCGGCGTGCAGCGTGGTGACCACCTCGGTTTGAATGATGTGGCCGTCCTTGTGCGGTTGATCGATCTCGGTGATGCGCGGAAGATTGGTTCGGTCGCCGGACTGCCAACGGGCGATTGAGTCGGCAAGCACGCTTTGCGCGCGCTGCGCCGATTCGGGCGTGAGCGCCGATTCAAGCGGCTGCGCAATGACTTCGTCGACGGTATAGCCGCGCAACGACTCGACCGATGGACTCACGTAGCTGAAGCGGCCGCTCGCGATGTCGAGAATCCAGATCACGTCCGCCGTGTTTTCCGCCATGAAACGGAAGCGTTGCTCACTCTTCATGAGTTCCGCAGCCGCCGTTTCGCGCGCGCTCATCTCGGCTCGCATGCGTCGGTTCAGTCGTGCCAGCGAACCGGCGATCATGATCGCCGCGACGCCGACGGCCAGAATGACGCCTACGACGAGAAACCACCGCTGCCGCTCCTCTTCGATGGCGGCCAGGGCGACGACCGGCCTGCCGCTGCTGCGCTCAAGGAACAGGGCGCTGGTGGAGACACCATAGTCGGCGCGTCCGGCCATCACTTCGTCCGCGACGTTGGACTCGGGGTCGGCCTCGACGAAGCGAACGTCCAGATCGTTGTCGCGGTAGTAGCCCTTTTCCAGCGCGGCGTCGTAGCCGGCAAATTGGAACGGGTGCTGCCATTTGAGCTGGAGCGTCACGCTTTCAGGCGCTGCGGCCAGCGAGACGGCCGAGCCGAGCGCCAGAAGCGAGGCGAGCACGAGGCGCACGGCGCGGCCGGCATTGGTCATTGCTTCATGCGCTATTGCCATGCGCTTGCCATTTGATCTCATATTGTTGCGCGTGGTCGACACCGGGGCAGAATGAACCTGTTTTTCGAGGCGGGCAAGCGTGCCGCGTGATCGCCTGGCGGGACGCTTGACTATGACGGGCTTTGGCGCGGCTCGGGCGCGGCTCCGGCGACCCGGGATGCGTACGAAGTCCCGCCGACGGTGCGGGAAGCACTTAGAATGCGCGAAGGGCCAATAACCAGATCACAGGGAACGTAATGGGCAAGAATATCGGGCGTTTCGAGATCGTTCGCGAACTGGGCCGAGGTGCGCAGAGCGTCGTCTACCTCGCGCGCGACCCGCATTTGCAGCGCGAAGTGGCGATCAAGACACTGCATTTTTCGCGCCCCGATCCGCTGAAGAACCAACAG
>JAGNOM010000294.1 GCA_017990155.1 Propionivibrio sp.
GCCGACTTCCGGGTTGGCGTACTTGGAAGCGATGACTTCGCCCTGTTCGGTGATGCGGATTTGGCCGGAGACGGCGCCATCCGGTTGCGCGAGGATGGCGAGGTGGCTCGGGCCGCCGCCGCGACCGACCGAGCCGCCGCGCCCGTGGAAGAGGCGGAGGCGCACACCGGCCTTTTCGAAGACGCGCGCGAGGTCGACTTCGGCCTTGTACAGTTCCCAGCCGGAGGTGAGGAAGCCGCCGTCCTTGTTGCTGTCCGAATAGCCGAGCATCACTTCCTGCTCGTCGCCGCGCGAGGTGACGAGCGCGCGATAGGCGGGCAGGGCGAACAGTCGCCGCATGATCGCCGGGCCGTTGCGTAGGTCGCCGATCGTCTCGAACAGCGGGATGATGTTCATCGCCAGCGATGGCGATCCGTCGTTGGCCGACGCCGGTTTCAGCAGACCCGCTTCTTTGAGCAGCAGCGCGACTTCGAGCAGGTCGGAGGCGCCGTCGGTCTTCGAAATGATGGCGTTGGGCAGCGCCGCCGCGCCGTAGCGCGCACGCAGTTCGCGTGCGGCGAAAAAGATGGCGAGTTCGCCCTGCGTTTCTTCCGAATAGTCGATGTGCGGCGAGTAGAGCGGGCGTGGGCTGGCGATTTCCTCGGCGAGCAGTGCGATGCGTGCCTCTTCGCTGAGCGCTGCGTAGGCGGTGGGTTCGATGCGTCCGGCGCGCGCGAGCAGCTCGCCAACCGTGCGTTCATGCACTTCCGAGTTCTGGCGCAGGTCGATCGGCGCGAGATGGAAACCGAACACTTGCACTGCGTGCAGCACGCGTTGCAGGCGGCCGCCGACGATCAGCGCGGCGCCTTGCTGCGCGAGCGATTCGGCGATCAGCGCGAGGTCGCCGTAGAGCTCGTCGGCCGAGGCATAGGGCGGAGCATCGCCGACGGCATGGCGCAGCGCGGCGTGCTGGTCGAGCGCCTTGGCCGTGGCTTCGAGGCGCGCGTAGATGCCGGTCAGCGCACGTCGGTACGGCTCGTCGGCGCGGTGCGGCGAACTGTCGGGCGAACGTGCGGCGAGTTCGGCCATCGCCGGCGATACCGGGTGCAGGAAGTGCGAGAGCGGCAGTTCGGCGCCCAGCGTGTGGATTTCGGTGAGATAGAAGTCGAGCGCGGCGGTCGATTGCAGGTGCAGCGCCGTCTTCAGCACGTCGGCGGTGACGAAGGGATTGCCGTCGCGGTCGCCGCCGATCCAGCTGCCGACGCGGAAGAAGGGCGGCAGCTGCCAGTCCTCGCCGGGGAAGCGCTTGGCCAGCGCTTCCTGCAACTGGCCGTAGAGGCGCGGCAGCTCGGCAAAGAAGGTGTCGTCGTAGAAGCTGATGCCGTTCTTGATCTCGTCGACGACGGCCAGCCGCGTCGGGCGCAGCATGCGCGTGCGCCACAGCCGGAGTACGGCGCGGCGCAGCGTCAGGTCGTTTTCCTCGGCTTCCTCGGGCGTCAGCTGCAGGCGGTCGCGCTGGTCGAGCAGGCCGGCGATCTCATGCTGGCATTGCAGGATGCACTTCCGGGAAACCTCGGTCGGGTGCGCGGTGAGCACCGGCGAGACGAGCGCGTGGTCAAAGAAGTCGTGCAGTTTCGCGGCTGGAAGTCCAGCTTCCTGGATGCGATCGAGCGCTTTCTGCAGGGTGCCGTCGCGCGGCGCCGATCCAGCGCGCGCGTGAAAACGCCGGCGCCGGATGTGGTGCTGGTCCTCGGCGATGTTGGCCAGATGCAGGAAATAGCTGAAGGCGCGGACGACCGAAATCATCGTGTCGCGCGGCAACTCATCAAGCACCGCTTCGAGTTCGGCGCGCGCCGCCGGGTCAAGTTCGCGCGCCGGGTTCTGGTTCAGTTCGACGGAGGTCTGCCGGATGCGTTCGACGGCGGCAAACACGTCGTCGCCCTCCTGTTCGCGCACGGTGTCGCCGAGCAGGCGGCCGAGCAGGCGGGTGTCTTCACGGAGCGGGAGGTCTTTGTCGTTGGTGGGCATGATCGGAAGTGGGCGTGTGGATGTCGTTATCAATATTGGGTGATGCGCAAGCACGATTCAAGGCAGTCTTGGCGGCGAATAGTTCCAACAAACCGCCGCGCCACTGAACGTGTGCGCGTCGCACGCGACTGCAGCTGATGACACATGGAAACGTTCGGGCGATCGATGGCTAGTTCAGATGACCGGGTAAATGCGTGAAACCCGAACCCATCGACCGCCGGGGACTCCAATGGCGCAGATGTGCGGATTCAGAAGGCGGTACAGATGAGCAATCCTCTCGGTTTGCAGCAACTCAAGGCCGTCGCGCTGGCGGTGAATGATCTGGCGCCGGCCACGGAAGGCGGACAACGGACCCGCCCGCAGCCCTGCGCTACCTGCAATCTTCCGAGGGAATGCTGAACAGCGTTTCCCAGTAGGTCTTCTGTCGAGGCGCGGTGTTGTTGTCGATATCGTCTTCGTCGACCACATACGAGCGCTGATCCTTGATCCATCGCCGGTCGATGCCGAGCGGTGAAAGCGCGATGAGGGCGTGGTGCCGCCGATCGAGGCCGGTTCGACACTCGTGCTGAATGCGCATCGCTGCTCTCCTTTCAACAAATCACGACAGTGCGTGAGTTCGTGCCTTCACACATGGGCTTTGACCGGGGCAGGTGGTGCGTGGTTCATCGGCGATGGTGAGTACGTCTCAACCGCCCGGTCGGATCATCTCGGCCGCATTAACCCATACGTCGTACTGTTCCTCGTCGACATAACCCAGGCTGACGGCCGCCTGCTTCAAGGTGCAGTTTTCAGCCCTGGCGCGCTTGGCGATTTCGGCGGCCTTGTCGTAGCCGATGTGCGGAGTCAGCGCGGTCACCAGCATCAGGGACTTGTCGAGCAGTTCCGAAATCCGCTCGCGGTTGGGCGTGATTCCGCGAACGCAATGCCGCTCGAAGCTCGCCATGCCGTCGGCCAGCAGCCGGACGCTTTGCAGGAAGTTGTGGGCGATCAGCGGCTTGAAGACATTGAGCTCGAAATTGCCCGAGGCGCCGCCCAGCGCGATCGCCAGATCGTTGGCGATGACCTGGCTGCAGAGCATCGTCATCGCCTCGCACTGGGTCGGATTGACCTTGCCCGGCATGATCGAGCTGCCCGGCTCGTTCTCGGGAAGGCTCAATTCTCCCAGCCCGCAGCGCGGACCCGAGGCGAGCCAGCGGATATCGTTGGCGATCTTCATGAGCGCAACCGCCAGCGTCTTCAAGCCGCCGTGCGCGGCAACCAGACCGTCGTGCGCCGCCAGCGCGGCGAACTTGTTGTCGGCGCTGGTGAACGGAAGCCCGGTTCTCAAGGCGAGACCGCCGGCTACGCGCGACCCGAACTCAAGATGCGTATTCAGCCCCGTGCCGACCGCCGTTCCGCCGATGGCCAGCGGGTAAACCGAGGTCAGGCCGGCGGCGATCGAGGCTTCGGCGTGCCGGAGCTGGGCGGCGTAGCCGGAGAATTCCTGGCCCAGTGAAAGCGGCGTCGCATCCTGCAGATGCGTGCGGCCGATCTTGACGATGCCGGCAAAGGCGGCGGCTTTCTCTTCCAGACTGGCGGCCAGTCCGGCCAGCGCCGGAAGAACGCGGCGCGCGACGCCGATGGCGGCGGCCAAGTGCATGGCGGTCGGGAAGACGTCGTTCGACGACTGGCCCAGGTTGACGTCGTCGTTGGGATGAACGACCCGGTCTGCGCCGCGCCGTCCGCCGAGGTGTTCCGAGGCGCGATTGGCCAGCACCTCGTTCATGTTCATGTTGGTCTGCGTGCCCGATCCGGTTTGCCAGACCGACAGCGGAAAGTCATCAGCGTGCTGTCCTGCGGCAACTTCTTCGGCGACGCCGATGATGGCCTGGGTCTTGCGCTCGGGAAGCAGGCCCAGTTCGAGATTGACGCTCGCACAGATCGATTTGAGCAGCGCCAGCGCCCGAATCAACTCGTCCGGCATGCGCTCGGTGGAGATTGCGAAGTGTTCGAGCGAACGCTGAGTTTGCGCGCCCCAGTAACCGTCGTCCGGAACCTCGATCACACCCAGCGAGTCTTTTTCCGGCCGCGTCACGGCTCTTCTCCTGCTAATTCGGCGCGTGCAGCTTGGCGTTCAGGTCGTCGACCACCTCGGCCCAATCAGAGTCGTCGAGGAT
>JAGNOM010000295.1 GCA_017990155.1 Propionivibrio sp.
TCAGGTGGGGCCGCTGCAATCGTGACCGACAGCTTCCCCGCTCGCTCGCTCAGGCGACGCTGCGCACAGTAGTCGCCTGGCATCCGATCACTTCAATGCCAGGCGTGCAGGAACCCTCGCATGGGTCCTCGAAAAAAACCGAAGATTGCTCGGTGTCGACGACGTCGCGCAGGTCGGGGCGTTGGAGGCTTACATTCCGGACGTCGGTCAGATGCCCTTCCTCGTCGTGATAACAGACGAGGTTAGTTGATTGGCGACTCCTGGACAGCGCTTCAGCAGTCATCCGGGTGTGCTTCGCATCGGTCTCGGCAGTGGACAACGGACGCGACTTGCGCCGGTCACTGCCGCGGAAACGTAGATAGCTGGAAAACGCCCAAATCAACAGAATGGCGCACAGCGCCTGGCCGTATGGCGCTGTGTGAAGGACAAAGTTCACCAAATCAGTCCAGCCGGCAAATTCGACCCATTCGCGGCGCGCGATATCGGCGCCAAATAGCCACGGCAAGAGCGTCAAGGCTGGACGCCAGAGTGATACCCAGACGGCCCATCCAATCCATGTCACCGCCATCATGGCGCCGCGCACGGCGGGGCTTTGGGCGTTGGGGCGTTCAAAGATGAGCGGATGTTCGTCGGCACAGCGGACGCGGATATGCGGTGGGAGTGACATTTTCGGAGCGCTTTCTGGCTTAACGCAGGCCGCGGTCTGGGCTGACCCAGAGGCCGCGCTGCGTTTTCTTGCGCCGCAACGCCCTGGGAAAGGCGACGACGGCGGTGGCCATGTTGATCATCCAGTAGGCGAAGGGATACCAGATGGTGTAGAAGTAATTCCGCCAAAGTCGGTGGTCGTAGCGCGAATCGAGTTTCATGGCGACCGCGGTCTGAAACATCGACGTTATGGCGATGAGTAAGCCGGTCCATCCCGGCAGCAGTGTCTTGACGGTCAGCGCTGCAGGTAGCGACACGAATAGTCCGACGAGATAAAGGATGAACGTGCCGACCATCATGTACGACCACAGCAGGCTCAGTCCGTACTCGAGGAATATCGGCCACATCCGGCGCTTGGTCCAGATTTTCCAGATGCCGCGGTACTTGATGATCGCTTGCGCGCCACCCGTCGCCCAGCGCAGCCGCTGCGACCAGAGACCTTTCAAAGTCTCGGGCATTAGTATCCAGCACGTGGCGGCCGGTTCGAAGCGTATGTCCCAGTGCGCCAGCTGAAGTTTCCAACTGATGTCGATATCTTCGGTGAGCGTTTCTCGCGACCAGAAGCCAACATCGGTCAACGCCACCTTGCGGAACATGACACATACGCCGGAAACGCTGAACAGCCGCCCATAGGTTCGCTGAGCGCGTTTGATGAGGCCGACGATGGACGAGAATTCGCCGACCTGAATTCGTCCCAGCAAGCTTGAGCGCGTGCGCAAGCGCGGGTTTCCGGTGACCGCACCGACGCGTGGACTGTGGATGAAGTGGCGAATCATCCAGCGCGCCGCGCGCTGATCAAGCAGCGCGTCGCCATCGATACCGAGAATAAACTCGGCATCGGTTACCAGCGCCGCTGTGGTGAGCCCGACGGCCTTGCCCTGGTTCTTGTCTTGATGAACGACGCGCAGTCTAGGGTGTTCGGAAGATAGCCGATCAAGAATCTCAGCGGTCCTGTCGACACTGCCGTCATTGACCGCGATGACCTCGAAATTCGGGTAGTCATGGGCCAGCAGATTGAGAACGGTTTCCTCAACGTGTGCTTCCTCGTTGAAGCAGGGGACGACCAGCGCGATCTTAGGGAAACGGTCGAGTTGGTTCGGCACCGTGGGATCGGAGTCCAGCCTTTCATAGCGGATCCAGTAGTAGATGCTGCCGGTGACCCAGACCCACGACATGAAAAGCGGATAGAGGAAGCAGAAGTTGAAGAAAGCAGTCGGCAGTGCTGCAGCCAATACCTCCATTAGTCGAAAATCGAGCATCACTTCGCAAACCTCTCTGTCGACAACTCCTTGCGTATGAGGCCGACGTCCGGATGGTTGGCAAAGGGATCATCCGGGTAGTAACCGAAGTTGCGGATTCCGTCTCGGCGCAGTTGATGCATCCAGCCAGCGATTTCGCTCGAAGGAATTGCTTCGTCGGGTGACCAGCGCTTGGCCTGTAATTCGAAAATCACCTTCTTGTCGGCGCCTTCGGTACGGCGCACTACCTCGACCAGGTGGCTGAGCCAGGCCTCGGGGTCGGACGCTTTTTCCATGTAGGGCATCGCCATGATTGCGACCCAATCGAAGTGCTTGAGCGCATCGGGGAGCGACTGAGCAAACCAGGCTTCGGCATCGGGATTAAGGATCGGCTCGGCGTAATAATTGCGGGCGAGAAGCAGCGGCTTACGGAAACGTTCGACACGGCGCCGAAGTTCATTGGAAAACCAGGAGAGATGCTCGGTCTTGGCGTGAGTCCATCGTCGCATGAGTTCGGGGTCTGCGCGGATCGCGGCGATGTCTCGCGGAAGCCCCAGGCGCGAAACATAGTGGTCAAGGGCAGAGCGACTGGCGTCTTCCTGGTCTGAGAGGGTGGCATCGTCATGGATGAGCAATCCGCTGAAAAAGGCGTGGCGGCCCAGGTCTTCATAGATTTCGGCGATGTACTCCCGGACTTTCGGCGAGAAGGAACTCAAGCGGCGATAGCCGATCCCTGCGCTACTGTCGGCGGCGCTGACCAAGTGGTCGTTGAGCGGGTGGCCGGCTGGCGGTACAAAAGCGGTCAGTGGCAGCCAGGCAAAAACACGCGCGCCGGTACGCGTCGAGATCTGCCAGCTGGCCCGGCTGAACAAATCGGCCCGCATCGGCAGATGCCGGTTGGGAAAATAGAGTGCGCGAGCGACGCCGGACCCTTCCTCGTCCGCGTAGGCTTGAAGGAAAACGGTGGTCGCGCCGGCCGTCTTGATCCGTTCGAGCAGAAGTCCAAGGTTTGCTTCTTGCTGCACTGGGTTCGGGTCATGGATGTAGTCGAGGTCGACGTGCATGACACGCATTGGGGCCGGCGTCTGGGGAGCCAGTATCCAAGAGAGCGCTGCGGCGCTCGGGCCGCTCTTGAGATATTGGCGATGGATTGCAGACAGCCCGTCTTCCAGGCGATTCGGGCCTTCGTCAAGGGTCATGGCGATCGACATACCGAGTTTGTCGGCGATCTGCTGAACCTCGCCGTTGTAGCGCCCATAGGGCCAGACCATGACGCGAGGGCGCATGCCCGTGCTTTTTTCGATGAAATCGCTATTGCGAACGAAATCGGCGATCAGCCTCGATTCATGCGTGCGCTCGCTTTCGTAGCTCGACGTCTTGGGGTCGTAGACCAGTGCCGTTGCCGCCGGCATTTCGTTGCCTTGCGGGTTGCCGAGCACACCGTGGTGGAGGTCGTAGGTGTGCGAGGCAATCTCGATCAGACCGCTTGCAGCCACTTCCTTGAGCTGTTCAACAGTCATGAAGTGCTCGCGATCGAGCAGGCGGCCACCATAGGGAACCTGCTTATCGGCTTCAAGCCAGGACCCTACTACGGCCAAGGTGGCAGGATAGCCGTGCGCCTTGAGCAAAGGGAATGCCTGCGTATAAAAGCTGTGGTAGGCGTCGTCGAAACTTAACAGAACGGCCTTTTCCGGCAGTTTTCGAATGCCAGCGCGTGCATCGATCAGGTTCTGGAGGGAAATAACGTTGTAGCCATTGGCGCGCAGCCAGTCGAAGTGGTCGGCCAGAACACGCACGTTGATGTCGTCGGGCTCACTCAATCGTTCGTTGGGCGGAACGACGTTGTGATAACAAAGGACCTGGTAATCGTCGGCCCAGAGCGGCTGATGGGCCGCGACGAACAGTACGAAGAGAAAGGCGAAGAAACGCATCAGAAGTATCCTTCAAAGCCGATCCGGCCCGTGTAGTACACCGACTTGACGCCGTCGTAGGGATATTGGGAGCGAGTGATCGACCAGCGAATGGCGAAGGCATCGGTGAGCGCGATTTCCTGGCCGTAGCCAACGCTGTTCATGGCATCCGTGGCGAAGCCTTGCTGGTTGACGCCGCCTGCGGTAAGCCAGAAGTGGTGCCACAGCGACGACTTCTTGGTCGCCAGGTCTTGCCACTGGCGGATTTCGAAACTGAGCGTCCCGGACGCTTCGAGTCGTCGGCTCGGC
>JAGNOM010000054.1 GCA_017990155.1 Propionivibrio sp.
ACGGCGTCGGTCAGGATTGAGTCGATCAGGCGGACAACCGGCTGGCTGTATTCGTCCGCCGAGGATTGAAGCCCACGGAAGTCGATTTCGCCGGTTTCGATTTCGTGCAGGATGCCGTCGATCGACAGTTCGTAACCGTAGGCCTGGTCGATGGCGCGGTCGATTTCGGTTTCGCCGGCGAGCAGCGTGTCGATCTCGATCTCGTCGTGCGCCAGGCTGCGCACGCGGTCGAGCGCGACGATGTCGTTGATGTCCGAAATGGCGACCGTCAACCGGTGGTGTTCAGCATCGTAATCGAGCGGCAGGAGGTGGTGGCGCTTCGCCAGTTCGCGCGGTACAAGATGCAGCGCCGATGGGTCAATGATCGCGTTCGCCAGATCGACGCTCTGTTTGCCGAGACTCTCCGACAGCGCATCGCGCAGAGTGGCTTCCGAGACGAAGCCGAGCGACACCAGCAGTTTGCCGACCGGCTGGTTCGACTTCATCTGCTCCAGCAACGCGATGCGGAGCTGATCTTCGCTCAGGATGCCCTTGGCGATCAGGACTTGGCCGAGTTGACGTTGCGCTGGTGCAGGCGCGTTCATTGTTTGAAGCCGTAGCAAGACGGCGAAATGTCCAGGTCGTTGCGCGTGATCACGGGAGCAGTTCCTGAATCCGCTTCCGGACCTGACTGCGGTCAAAACCGGCATGCGAGCCTTCCGGAGCTTCGGCAGCGTTCAGCGCCATCTGATAGTACTGGGCGGCGAGCCTGTCTTGATGCAATTGGTCGAGACTGACCGCGAGGTTGAAGATGAAATCGGCGTTGTCCGGCTCGGTGGAATAGGCGCGGAAGTAGGCCTGTTGCGCTTCGCCCCAGCGCTGTTCGCGGGCGTAAAGATTCCCCAGTGCGAACAGGAGCGCTGGCGAATCAGGTTGGCCGGCCAGCGCCGTTTTCAGGCGGCTTTCGGATTGGGCAGGGTCGCTTTGGCCGCGCGTCTGGATCACGCCGGCCTGGGCCGTGGGATCGTTCGGGTTCGACTCGAGGGCGAGAAGGTAATACGAATGCGCGCGTCCCGTATCGCCGCGGCGTGCAGCAATGGTCGCCATTCCAAGCAAGGCATCGGTACTCTTGGGGTCACTGCGCAATAGCTGCTGGTAGGCGCGTTGCGCAATATCGAGTTGTCCGGCTTGCAGCGCGTCGTAGGCTTGTTCAAGCGTCAGGTTTTGCTTTGGCTGGCTGCGGGTTAGATGGAGCGCGCCATCGGGCGCTGTCGGTGATGCGGCTGAAGAGGCGGGGGCTGGAGCTCTCGTGGTCGGTCGTTCGGCGCGAGTGCTGGTTGCCGACGGTGTCGGCGATGATTTCGCGGGGGAGTTGCTGCTCGCGGGAGGCGTTGCCGGGAGCGGTTCTGGCTGCGGACTGGCTGCTTCCACGACGGCCGGTTCGTTGGCTACCGATGCGACCTGGGCAGGCGGTTCGACCGGTGTCGCCGCGGGAGGTGTCACCGGCGTTGGCGCTTGTTCTGCCTGCAAGGTGGCGGCCATCGGCATGGGCTGGGCCAGCGAACTACGCGAGACGGCCTGAAGCTGCCACCAAAAGTAAGCGCTGATTCCGGCGGCAACAACTGCGGCGACCGGCAGGATGAACCACAAGGCACTCCGGCGTTCGGTCGGCTGTTTGGCGGAAAAGACGTTGCGCACAGCCGCTCGCTCCGAGTCGTCGCGTGGCAAGTGACTGGTCGTCTTCGGTATGGCGTTGCTCGCGGCTGCGGAAGTCGTTTTGGGGGGGCGCGGCCTGTTCGTGGATCCAGTCGATACGGCCGCGAGATCGGCGTCGACGGAGTCGATGTGTAGCGAGAGATCGGGGAGCGGCGAAACTCCGGAGGGCGGTTGCTGCAGCGAGTTATCGCTAGGTGCATCAGCCAGTTTCGATTCAAGCGGTGCCAACTCGAGCTCGCGCAGCGTCTGCGTATCCGCCGCCTTGCCTTCGCCGGCCGCTCGCTTGGACTCCTCGGCTTTCTTCAGCGCGTCCATCAGCAAGCTCATTTCAGCGGCTCCTGCATCGCGTCTGGGCCTGAGAAGGGCACGTAAACCTTGTCAGTGTCGAAGAAGTCGCGATTCGGAAGCGAACTGGCGTAACTGCTGAAGTCGCCGTCGATTGATGCGTCGTTGATAACCGTCGGGCGCAAGATGATGACAAGCTCCGTCTTGGATGAGGCGTTGCTGCGAGTTGTGAAGATCTCGCCAAAAAGCGGGATGTCTCCGGCGACCGGCAACCGTCCGCTCTTGTTATCCATGCGGTCTTCCATCAATCCGCCGAGGACTGCGATGTCGCCGCTCTGCACGCGCAGCATGGATTCGATCTCGCGCGTACGGATCTGGGGAACCATGTTGTCGATGGTCAGCGCCGGGTTCGGGTCTTTCTTCAAATCGGAGATGCTGGATATCGATGGCCTGACATTCAGCGTGACCGTTCCGTTGTCGCTGATCTGCGCTGTCAGGCTCATGAAGAAGCCGATCGAAACTGACTGTGGCGTCGTCGTCGTGGACGTCGTACTCAACGTTCCGCTGGTACTGCCGGCGACGACATCCTGCTTTACATTGAAATAGACAAAGTCCTCCGAAACCTTGAGCGTCGCCGTCTGGTTGTTGAGGACCGTCAGTTTCGGGCTGGACAGTACTTTTGTCGTGCCAAACCCCCGGAGCATATCGACGACGATGTTCAGGCCGCTAGGAATGTTTCGGTAAACCAAGCTGAATGGACTTGTCGCTGCGGTGACATTTTGCGTGTTTGACGCCCGTGTCAGAGAAAATCCGGTTTGTGTTGCCGCCTTGGTCCAGTCGATTCCTTGCTGGTAATTGTCCGCAAGATTGACTTCGATAATGGTGGCTTCGATCAGGACCTGACGTTTGGCGCTGCGCATGACGCGGTCGATGAATTCCTGCACTTTCTCGTGTTGCCGGGAAGTTGCGCGGACCGTGACGACGCCCGATTCAGGACTGGCGATCACGGAGGCCGCTTCCCTGAAGGTCATCCGTTTGACGACTGTCGCGCCGGTATTCTGGATTGACGCGGGATTTGCGCCGGTCGCGATCGTCTGGTTCGCATCGCGGCTTCGCGTGGACGTGCTCGTGGTGTTGGTGATGCCGCCGATGGTGCTCTGCGAAGCGGTTTGCTCCATCACCGTTTCGGTTGAGCCTTCCGGGAAGATCTTGTCAGTTTCGTACAGCAGGTCCTTGAGGTTCTTCTCAAGGGACTCCCAAAAGCGGTTCTTTGATTTGTTCTCAATCTGGATGCGCGAGGTATTGCCGCCGCCGACGCCGCCACCGTCGCTGCTCGATACGGCGCTGGTCGAAATCTGCGTGTTCGTCGAGACGGTTCCGGTGACGTCGCGCGCGATGTTGATGTAATCGATCTGGTAATTCTTCAGATACGGCGTATCCGGCATGACCGCCAGATTGGGCCCGTCCAGCTCGAAACGCATATCAACCTGTTTCGAGATGCGCGTGAGGAGTTGCGGCAGGGTCTGATCGATGGCGTTGAGGGTGACGGAACCGGTAATGCCGGGATGAATATCGACGTTGAGCTTTGCATCGCGCGCCAGGGCAAAGAGCAGATCCTGCACCTTGACGCTATTGACGACGACGCTGTAGGTCTCTGTTTTGGCGGTCGCTTTGGGCCTTGGCAGCGGCACGCTTTGCTGTAGCGTCTGCGGGATGTTCCCCGGTGCCTTCACAGCGTCGCTGGACTGCAAGTGTCCGGCGGAAGGGCCTCCGCTCAGTGTGGTTGGCGCGCAGGCGGTGAGAAGAAGCGCTGTGACGGTGGCGCCCACGATTCGCAACATGCTCGATCTCTTTGGGTGATAGGTTGGATTGATCATATCACGTAAGGTGTACTCTTCAAGTTGCTGATTTATATTGATTGATTGGCGGATTTTAGGACGGGCGCTTTGCCGTTAGCGGAGCTTGCTGACGGTCCGGATGTATGGGTTGCTACCGGCTCCTGTGGGTGCCAGTTTTGCCAGTTCAGCCAATGCAAGCTCGCGCGTCGGAAAATCGCCGTAAATGACGCCGAGTCGGTCGCGGCCGCTGAGCTTCGACCGGTAAACCCTGATCTGCATCGGATCGAGCGACTTGCTCACGTTATCAATAAAGATCTCGACCCCGCGTTCGTTGTTCCCATCGGTGCTCAGCAGCTGGATGAAGTAGTGTGTTACCGGCGTGCTGTTCAGCCATTCCTCGGTTGCTGCGATACGTTCGGCAAGGGTTTGCGGGATGGCCGCGGGGGATTGCGCGACCGGTTCCTCGGTTCTTGCCGTATTGGTTGGTGCTGGCGTGGTATCCGCTGCCACGGCCGGTTCTTGGGTTTGCTGTGGGCGATCGTCGTTGGTGGGAGGGAGCGCGACCGGTTTGTTCTCGCTCACCGAATCAGGCGGCAATTGGGGGGCGGGTTCTGCGACGGCCGCGGCAGGCTTGGGCTGGTCCTCGGCCTTTCGGTAGCTGCCCGCGAGGTAGGCGAGGCCGGTCAGTATCAGGATCAAGGCGGCAGCGGCGATCCACGCGAGCGGCTTGGCGTTGCCGTCGCGCATCGGATTGAATTGCGCGTCGCGGATCGCGGCCTTGATCTGTCTCCGGTCAATCTGATGCCTATTTTCCGAGAATGCCGAAAGTAACGCCTTGTCGGCGAGGATGTTGATGCGCCGGGTCAGTCCCTCGGATGCTTTGCTGATCAGTTGTATGGCCGCGGGCGTAAACAGGTCGGGTCCGCGATACCCGGCTGCGCGAATGCGGAACATCAGGTAGTCGCCGATATCGTTGCGTCGCAGTGGTTCAAGCGCGAAATTGTGCGTGATCCTTTCCTTGAGCTGGCGCATGTCCGACTTGCTCAGGCGCTCGTCGAGTTCTGGCTGGCCAAAGAGCACGATATGCAGCAACTTGTGCTTGTTCGACTCGAGATTGGAAAGAAGCCGGATTTCTTCGAGCGATTCTGACGGCATGGCATGCGCTTCGTCGATCATGACGACGACCTTGCGGTCGGCGGCGTAGATTTCCAGCAAGCGGTCCTGCAGTGCGCGCAATTGCTGGTGCGCACGGCTGTCCGGTAGCGGGGCCTGCAGCTCGTCGGCAATCGCGTGGTGGATGTCGGCCGCTGACAGCGAAGGGTTGGCCAGGTAAACCGTTTCGACGTCTGGCGGGAGCTTCTCCAGCAGCATCCGGCAAAGCATTGTCTTGCCGCTGCCGACCTCGCCACTGACCTTGACGATTCCCTCGTCGTGCGTGATCGCGTAGATCAGGGCTTCCAGTGTGGCGCCCCGATTGGCGCCAGCGAAGAAAAACTCGGTATGGGGTGTGATGCGGAAGGGGGCTTCGCGGAGGCCGAAATGCTCTAGATACATCACTGTCCCCGGGCAAAGGATTCCATGCGGTTGTAGAGGGTCGTGCGGTTGATCCCGAGCAGTCGCGCTGCCTGGCTGACGTTGCCGTGCGCCAGTTGAAGTGCGGCTTCAATGAAATTGCGTTCGGTTTCTGCCAGGTGCCGGTCAAGGCTGAAGGGTTCCGGCTGCTTCAGGCGCTCTTTGGCGGCCGAGAAAATCGCATCAGTCTCCTTGCCGGCTTTCGTCGAAAGCGGTGGTTCAGGCGAAGCGGGTTCGTCCTGCAGATCGAGTTCCGCCTCCAGCGCACTGGCCTGAACGATCTGCCCCGGATACTTTGCCGTGAGGCGGATGACGATGTTGCGCAACTCCCGAACATTGCCGGGGAAGTGGTAGCTTGACCATAGCTGCAGCGCTTCGTTTGAAAGCGCGAAGGGCGGGAGCTGCGATTGCCCGGCATAGCGCTGTCGAAAATGCTCAAGCAGCAACGCCTTGTCGTCGTCCATCTCGCGTAGCGGCGGGACGCTGATCGAGAAGACTGAAAGACGGTGGTACAGATCTGCGCGAAAGTTGCCCGATTTGATTTCCTTGCGCAGGTCGCGGTTAGTGGCGGCGATGATGCGCGCCCGACTGATCCGTTTCTGGGTTTCTCCGACTCTTTGGTATTCGCCGTTCTCGAGTACGCGCAGAAGCTTCGGTTGCAGGTCGAGCGGAAGCTCTCCAATTTCATCGAGGAACAGCGTGCCGTCGGCGGCGTCCTCGAAGTAACCGGCCTTGGCCGTGGTCGCGCCGGTGAATGCCCCTTTGGCGTAGCCAAACAAGGTCGGTTCGACCAGGTTTGGTGAAATCGCGGCGCAGTTGAGCGCGTAGAACGGTTTGCCGCTGCGCTCGGTATCATGGTGCAGGCAGCTGCTGGCGACGATCTCCTTGCCGCTGCCGGATTCGCCTTCGATGAGCACGGGGAAGGGCGAGTCGGCGTACTGCTGCACCTGAACCCTGAGCTTCTCGATGGCCGGGCTGCGACCGATGAGCGGTGATTTTGAATAATCAATGGGGCGACGCGTCTCCAGCGACCGGTAACTCAGCGCGCGCTGGAGAACCTGGTGCAGTTCGTCGGGAGAGCACGGCTTTGCAACAAAATCGGCGGCTCCCAGCGAACGGGCGCGACGCGCGTTTCCAGCATCGTTCTGGCCGGACAGGACGACGATCTTCATTTCGGGGCTGAGATTCAGCAAGTCGGAAATTAACGCAAAGCCTTCGTCCGGACGATGCGGAAGTGGCGGCAGTCCCAGGTCGATCAGTGCAAGTTCGGGAATTCGTCGGAGTTGTCGCAGCAGTTGCGTGCAGTGCGGACGGGAGTGGCTGGTGATGATCTCGAAGGCCGTGCTCATCGTAAAGCTCAGCGTGTCCGAGATGAGCGGATCGTCGTCGACGATGAGCAACAGTGGTTTTCCCTGATGAACGGATTCCGGTGTGTCGGGCATGGAAGTCGAAGCCTGCGATCCAGATTATTGTGTTTTGCATTATTCCACAATTGTATTGACTTGTATTTTCGCCGGAACCGGGCCTGGCTTCGGGTATAATCGCTGCCAATTTTGCCTCTGGGGTTCTGTTGTGCCAGCTGATTGCTTGGTCAAGATTACTGACATCAATTTCGCCTACGATGACCGTGCGATCCTGAAAGGGATCAACATGGAAATCCCGCGCGGACAGCTCGTGGCGATCATGGGCAATTCAGGATGCGGCAAGACGACGCTGCTGCGCCTGATTGGCGGCCAGCTGAAACCAACCAGCGGTCAACTGCTGGTTGATGGCGAGTCGGTTCCGGACATGAGCCACGACGAGCTCTACGCGATGCGGCGACGGATGGGGATGCTGTTCCAGTTTGGCGCCTTGTTTACCGATATCTCGGTCTACGACAACGTCGCTTACCTGATGCACGAGCACACGACCCTGGCCGAAGAGTTGATTCACGATATGGTCATGATGAAGCTCAACGCCGTTGGCTTGCGCGGGGCACATCACCTTATGCCGTCAGAGCTCTCGGGCGGAATGGCGCGTCGCGTAGCGCTGGCGCGTGCGATCGCGCTGGACCCGATGCTGATCATGTACGACGAGCCGTTCGCCGGGCTGGATCCGATCTCGATGGGCGTGATCGGACAGTTGATCCGGCGCTTGAACGATGCCTTGGGAGCGACGACGCTGCTCGTGACGCATGATGTCCAAGAGGCGTTGCAAATCGTGGACTACGTCTATTTCGTCTCGGACGGGCAGATCGTCGCGCAGGGAACGCCCGACGAAATCCGCGCGTCGTCCGATCCCTTCGTGCATCAGTTTGTATTCGGCGAAGCTGACGGCCCCGTACATTTCCATTATCCGGCGCCGCCCTTCGACCAGGATCTGATGAGAGGGGGTGCGCGTGGTTGAGAAAAGCGTGGGCGCAGCGATTCGTCTGCTCGAGAAGGTGGGTCACCGCCTCAACAACAGCGTGCAGCGCTTGGGGTTTGCCGCGCGTTTCTTTTTCATGGTTCTGGTCTATTCCGGACAATCGTTCAAACGTTTCCATCTGACGATTCGCGAAATTTACTTCTCCGGTTTCCAGTCGCTGCTGATTATCCTGGTTTCGGGACTGTTCATCGGTATGGTGCTGGGGATGCAGGGCTACGAGACCTTGCAGCGTTATGGATCGTCGGAGGCGCTCGGCGTTCTCGTGGCGCTGTCGCTCACCCGGGAATTGGGACCGGTCGTCGCGGCGCTCCTGTTCGCGTCCCGTGCCGGATCGTCGATTACCGCAGAGATCGGACTGATGAAGGCGACCGAGCAATTGACGGCGATGGACATGATGGCGGTCAATCCCATTGCTCGCGTCGTAGCGCCCCGTTTCTGGGGCGGCGTCATTTCGATGCCGCTGCTGGCCGCATTGTTTTCCGCAGTCGGTGTCTTTGGCGGCTACCTGATCGGGGTGGTTTTTATCGGGGTTGACGAAGGTGCGTTCTGGTCCCAGATGCAGGGGTCGGTGGATTTTCGGTTCGACGTCTGGAACGGCGTCATCAAGAGTTTTGTTTTTGGGGTCGCTGTTTCCTTGATCGCGGTTTTTGAAGGCTACGATGCGGTGCCGACCGCTGAGGGCGTTTCAAGTTCGATCAAGAGAACCGTGGTGTATTCGGCGCTGGCAATTCTCGCGCTGGATTTTGTTCTGACCTCCTTCATGTTCCGGGGGCTTTGATGAGTCGCAAGTTGCTTGATATCTGGGTAGGTTTCTTTGTCATTCTCGGTTTTGCTGCGTTGTTGTTCCTGGCGCTGCGGGTCGGAAACCTTTCGTCTGCCAATTTTGCCGAGACGTACCAGTTGGCGGCGAGGTTTGATAACATCGGAGGCCTCAAGGTTCGCGGTCCGGTCAAGAGCGCGGGGGTCGTCGTCGGCCGGGTTTCTGACATCCGTTTCGATTCCGAATCCTATGAAGCCTTGGTGACCTTGACGATTGACAGTCGTTACCAGTTTCCGAAGGATACGTTCGCGTCCATCCTGACCGCCGGTTTGCTTGGCGAGCAGTACGTGGGGCTCGATGCCGGCGGTGATGAGAAAATGTTGAAAGCGGGTGACGTTTTCGCCAAGACGCAGTCTGCGGTAGTGCTTGAGAAACTTATCGGTCAGTTCATGTTCAACAAGGCTTCTGAAGGTACAGCCGAGCAATAACAGGAAGGGTTTGTCCGTGAAACATCAATTTGCAAAGCGCGCGATCGCAGCGGCGTTTGCCGTCACAGTACTGGGCGGCTTGGGTGGTTGCGCGACGACCGCGAACAATCCCAAGGACCCCTACGAGGGCTTCAATCGCGCGATGTTTGCCGTGAACGAAGGGCTTGATGTGGTGATCAAGCCGGTCGCCAAGGGCTACGACACAGTCGCGCCGGCGCCGGTCAAGACCGGGGTCGGGAATTTCTTCGGCAACCTCCAGGATATCTGGACGGCCTTCAATAATTTCCTGCAAGGCAAAGGGGGGGACGGGCTTTCCGATGTCGGTCGCGTTCTGGTCAATACGACGCTCGGGATCGGCGGCGTATTTGATGTCGCGAGCGAAATGGGGCTTGAGAAGCACGTCGAAGATTTCGGGCAGACCCTCGGCAGGTGGGGGGTGGCAAACGGTCCGTATCTTTACTGGCCGCTCATCGGGCCGCGTACGACGCGGGATACGTTCGGATTCGCCGTGGACAGCTATGCCGATCCGGTTTGGAAAGTTAGCGATGTGTCGACGCGGAATACGTTGGTCGGCGTGCGTTTTGTCGATGTGCGCGCCAGCTTGCTACCGAGCGACAAGGTCGTCGAAGAGGCGGCGTTCGACAAGTACGTTTATATCCGCGATGCCTATCTGCAGAATCGTCGCAGCGAGATCTACGACGGTGATGTGCCCATAGCCGATGCGGACGAATAGGTTTGCTGGCTGAGTTGGTGTTTTGGACAATCGTTTTGTTTCGACCAGGTTTCGTGAAGGCTGCATGATGAAATCGTTGTATTCCTTTTTCCTCGGTGTGTTCCTTATGAGTGCGTCGGCGTTCGCACAAGAATCGCCGGATGTGCTGATAAAAAACGTGACGGACGAAGTTCTGACAATCGTTCGCCAAGACAAGGATATTCAAGGTGGCAATGCCAGGAAAGCGATCGAGTTGGTCGAGGTCAAGGTCTTGCCGCATTTTGACTTTAAGCGAATGACCGCCCTGGCAATGGGACGGGATTGGAAGAAGGCATCGGACGAACAGAAGAAGTTGTTGTCTGAGGAATTCAAGACGCTCCTGGTCCGCACATACTCAAATGCACTGACTGGCTATAAGGATCAGACGATTCGTTATGCGCCCCTGAAGATGCAGAGCGGTGATTCCGAAGTGGTGATCAAGACCGAAGTCCTGCAACCGGGTGGAAGACCGATTCAACTGAACTATTCGGTCGAGAAGCAGGCGGAGGGCTGGAAGGTCTTCGACGTGGTCGTGGCCGGCGTCAGTCTCGTGACCAACTACCGCGATACATTCAACCAGGAAGTGCGGGCGAATGGCATTGATGGGCTGCTTCAGATGCTGGTTAACAAGAACAAGCAGCTTGAAGCTGGCAAGAAATGATTGAAGCGAGTAGCGATGGGTTGCGTGTCTCCGGCCCGATGCTGATCGCGGGGGCGACCGAGCTTCTGGCGTCGGGGCGCCGTTTCCTCTCGTCTGCCGGTAAAGCAAACGCCGTCGTGTTTGATCTTTCCGCTGTTGAAGAAACCGATTCGTCGGCTTTGAGTGTGGTTTTCGGCTGGTTGCGCACGGCGCAGGCGCTTGGCGTCGCGATGCGTGTCGCCAACGCGCCGGCAAGCATGATCAGTCAGGCGGCGCTGTACGGCGTTTCCGATTCCTTACCGCTCGCCTGACCGGCGGGCGCGTCTTTGTTGTCGAGTATTGATGCCATGGGCGTCGCCGTATCCATTCAGAATGTCGTAAAGAATTTTGGCAGCCTGCGTGCGCTCGATGGCGTCTCGCTGGAGATTGCCGAAGGGGAGTTCTTTGGCCTGCTCGGGCCGAATGGCGCCGGAAAGACCACCCTGATTTCCTGCCTTGCCGGGCTGGTTCGTCCCGATACGGGGGCATTATCTGTGATGGGGCGCGATGTTCGCGCTGATTACCGTGAAGCGCGGCGTCGGCTCGGTGTGGTGCCCCAAGAACTCGTCTTTGATCCCTTCTTCTCGGTGCGCGAAACGCTGCGCATTCAGTCCGGCTATTTCGGATTGCACAAGAACGACGACTGGATTGACGAGATTCTCGAAAATCTGGATCTCACGAGCAAAGCCGACGTGAATATGCGCCGCCTTTCCGGGGGTATGAAGCGTCGGGTGCTGGTGGCGCAGGCATTGGTGCACAAACCGCCGGTGATCGTGCTCGACGAACCGACGGCCGGCGTCGACGTCGAATTGCGCCAGGGCCTGTGGCAGTTCGTCCAGCGGCTGAATCGTGAGGGGCACACGGTCATCCTGACCACGCATTACCTCGAAGAGGCCGAAGCTTTGTGCGGCCGGATCGCGATGCTCAAGCAGGGGCGCGTTGTGGCGCTGGATACGACCAGCAACCTGCTCGCTCGCTTGTCGGGCCACGCGCTGAATCTGCGCCTGTTCAATGACGACCGTCTGCCGGAGCTGCTGCGTGCTCGTGCAAGCAATCACGGTCGGCAGTGGGCCTTTCGGCTGGCCGGATTCGACGAGATCGAGCCGCTGCTCGCCGAAATCCGCCTGGCTGGTTGCGTAATCGAGGATCTGCAACTGACGCAGACCGACCTGGAGGATGTGTTCGTCAGCGTCATGCAGGGCCGTGGTGCAGAGAATGGTGGAGAGGTCTCGCGATGACCGGTTTTCGTACCCTGCTGTACAAGGAAGTGCTGCGTTTCTGGAAGGTGAGTTTCCAGACAGTCGCCGCACCGGTGCTGACGGCGTTGCTCTATTTGCTGATTTTTTCCCACGTTCTGGATTCACACGTTCAGGTCAATGGCGTGCGCTACACGGCGTTCCTGATTCCGGGCCTCGTCATGATGTCGGTGCTGCAGAACGCGTTTGCCAACAGTTCGTCGAGCCTGATTCAGTCGAAGGTGACGGGGAGTGTCGTCTTCGTGCTCTTGCCGCCCATTTCGTACGTTGAGTTCTTCCTCGCCTACGCCGTCGCCGCGATGCTGCGTGGCTTGATGGTCGGGTTTGGCGTTCTGGCGGTGACTGGCTGGCTTGCGCCGCTGACCTTTGTCGCGCCGGGCTGGATTCTCGCTTTTGCCATCATTGGCGGCGCTCTCATGGGATCACTTGGCATGATCGCCGGCATCTGGGCCGACAAGTTCGACCAGCTGGCCGGTTTTCAGAACTTCCTGATCATGCCGCTGACGATGCTTTCCGGCGTTTTCTATTCGATCCATTCGCTGCCCGAGTTCTGGCAACGAATGTCGCATTTCAATCCCGTTTTCTACATGATCGACGGTTTTCGCTACGGGTTCTTCGGCGTCTCCGACGTTTCGCCCGTGATCAGCCTGAGCGTCGTGACCGCGAGCTTTATCG
>JAGNOM010000296.1 GCA_017990155.1 Propionivibrio sp.
CCGCCAATCCAGCGAATGGACCGGCAGAGTTTCCTGACCCGCTCGACCGAGGCGTTCGCCATTGTGCAGACGGGGGAAACGAGAAAGTACGGCAATGTGATTCTCAAGAAAGGCGTCATTCCGGTCGCAAGCAAACGCTGAAGCCGGAACGGTTCCGCCGGGACCGGCAATTCTTCGTTCCATCCGCCATTTCTTCCCATTTCTCGCGGAAGCTGAATCAACAAGCTTCCGTTATCGAGCCGCTGCTCAGTTTGCTCTCCCCATACTGACTGTCTGGACCGCTGTACCACGCCACCTGCCGTCTTGACGGAACCCCTTCCGGATGCCCCATCGCAAGCCTGGCGAATAGGTGAATCAAAACCGTAACGGCTCCGCATGCAAACTGCTTGGATTTCTCCGAAAATGCGGAATCAGCAAGCGCTTGCGCAAGGCCTTGCGCAAGCGCTTGCTTTTCTGTTTTGATGTGCTTACCATTCACCTCGATAACAACAAGAACGAATACCCGGGCAAACCGTGATGAGGGCTTTTGTCTCGCGTCGCATCGATGACAGCGACACATTCCTCGTCCGTGCCTAGCCCGTTCCGCAGCGGTTTGTAGAGACGATGGAATGGCATTGTTCGCATGCCGATGTGCGACGGAAACTCGGTCCGGCAAGAAGGCTGAGCAATTTTGTAGCTGTTAAGGAGTTTGACGATGGGGGTCGCACTAAAACTTGAGCACATATCGAAGGCCTTTCCCGGGGTGCGTGCTCTGACCGATGTGTCTTTTACCCTGCAAGCCGGCGAAATCCGCGCGCTAGTTGGTGAAAACGGCGCCGGAAAGTCGACGTTGATGAAGATTCTCTCCGGCGCTTATGCGGCAGACGACGGCAGGATTGAGTTGTTCGGCGAGCAGGTCAGCCACCCGAGCCCGGCCTTGATGATCGGGCGGGGAGTTGCCGTCATCTATCAGGAACTCGCTCAGGCGCCCCATCTGACGGTGGCCGAGAACATTCTGTTGGGGCGTTTGCCGAGAAAGAGTGGCCTGATCGACTGGACTGAGGCGAATCGCCAGGCATCCCACGTGGTCTCCCGGCTTGGGTTCGACCTCGATCCGAAGACCCGCATTGGCGATCTGTCGGTAGCCAAACGGCAGATGGTGGAGATCGCCAAGGCAATTGCGCGCAAAGCGCGAATTATCGTGCTGGACGAGCCCTCGGCAGTCCTGGCACAGGCCGAGATCGATCAGCTCTTCGTCATCATCCGGCAGCTGGCGCGCGATGAAGGGGTCGCGTTTGTTTACATTTCGCACCGCCTGCGCGAAGTATTCGAGATCAGCGACACGGTCACCATCCTGCGCGACGGTGTCGTGGTCCACGACGGTCGCTCAAGCGAGATGACCACCGAGCGGCTGATCAAGAGCATGGTTGGCCGTGAGGTCACCGATATCTTTCCTTCGCGCAATCCGAAGATCGGCGATGAGGCATTGGCCACCGCCGATATCACGACCGAATCTCTCTTGAAGTGCGTCAATATTCACGTAAGGCGGGGCGAGATTGTCGGCCTGTTCGGGCTGGCGGGTGCCGGACGCACCGAATTGTTGCGCGCCATCTACGGCGCCGATCCGATCAAGTCAGGAGAGATTCGCATCAAGGGCGCCTCTGCGGTGACCGGGTCGCCGCGCCGCAGCATCGCGTTCGGCCTTGGCCTGATTCCCGAGGATCGCAAGACCGAGGGGCTATTTCTCATCCAGAGCGTCGGATTCAACATCATGTCCGCAAGCCTTGGCAGGATCTTGCGGCGCGGACTGCTTGCCCTGCGGCTGGAAAAGGACATCGTCAATGGGCTGATCGACCGGCTTCGCATCAAGACGCCGGGCGCGGCCACGGCTGCTCAAAACCTCTCGGGCGGCAACCAGCAAAAATGTGTGCTTGCCCGCCTGGTGAGCGCCGGATGCGAAATCATGCTGGCCGACGAACCGACCCGCGGTGTCGATGTGGCCGCCAAACGCGAGATCTACGACCTGCTTGTCGAACTCGCCGAGGCACGAGGACTGGCCATCGTCATGGCGTCATCGGAATTGCCCGAAATTCTCGGTCTTTGTGACCGGGTTTACGTCATGCGCGAAGGCGAAGTCACCACCGAATTAAATGCGCGTGCGACCACGGAAGAAGAGGTTATGCATTTTGCGGCGTTGCATTAACCATTAACTACGGAAAGACTGACCATGAAATATCTCCCCCGAAGAGCAGGGCTGGCGATTGCCCTGCTGGTACTCATTGTTTCGGCATCGTTCATCTCGCCGCATTTCCTGAACCCTATCAATCTGCTTAACGTACTACGCCAGGTCGCCCTCTATGGAATTCTCGGGGTCGGCATGACCTTCGTCATTCTGACCAAGGGTATCGACCTGTCGTTCGGCTCGACGGTCGCGCTGGTGGGTGTCGCTGGCGCGCTTCTGATGGAACATGGATTTTCGATTCCGTCCGTCGCACTGATATGCCTCGCTCTCGGTGCCGTGATCGGCGCCGCCAACGGCTTCGGCGTGTCGTACTGGCGCATCCCAGCCTTTATCACGACGTTGGGCACGATGGTGATGGTGCGCGGCTTTGCGCTCATGCTGGCCGACGGGGGCACCGTCAACCCGGGCAAAGCTGCGGAAGCTTTCTTCTTCCTCGGTGGAGGATATCTCTTCGGCATCCCGACGCCGATCTACGTCTTTGTCGCCGTATGCATTCTCGCCGCCATTACGCTGAAACTGACACCCTTCGGACGAGCCATCTATGCCGTCGGCAGCAACGAAGAAGCGGCCCATCTGTCGGGGATTAACGTCCCGTTGGTCACCTTCGGCGTCTACATCATCGGCGGAATCCTGGCCGCGCTTTCCGGCTTGATCTTCCTGTCGCGCCTGTCTGTCGGCGACCCCAACTCCGGCTTGGGCCTGGAGCTGGAGGCAATCACCATCGCGGTCATCGGCGGCACATCGCTATTCGGCGGGGAAGGATCGGTCATCGGCACCATCGGTGGCGCAATGATACTGGCCATTATCGCCAACGTTCTCAACCTTGCGGGCGTCTCTCCTTTCTCACAGCAAGTGGTGAAAGGCGCAATCATCATTCTGGCGGTTCTGTTGGAAGCCGGAAGAAAACCACGCAAATAGCGTGAATACAACCAAAGGAGGAGTAATCGTGTTGAAACTTACGAAGTGTGTTTTGGTTCTATCAGTGGGATTTGCGCTCGGTGCGGCGACCGCACCGGCATTTTCTGCAGATCCGCTGGTCATCGGCTTTTCGCAGGCAGCGTCAAATTCCGCCCATCGCAACACCATGACCAAGCGTAATCAAAGCTACGCGACCGAAAACTACAAGGACGCGAAGCTGATCGTCACCAACGCCGAAGGCAAGTCGGCCAAGCAGATTTCCGACATCGAAAGCCTGCAAGTACAGGGCATGAAAGTGTTGATGATTTCGGCTCAAGATAGCGCCGCAATCACGCCAACCATCAAGCAACTCATGGCCGCCGGGATTCCGGTCGTTACACTGGAGCGTAGCGTCGATACGCCGGTCACCTTGCATATCGGTCCGCACAACAAGCCGATTGGCAAACTTGCTGGAGAATTCATCACCAAGAAGCTTGGCGGCAAGGGCAACGTCGTCGAAATCAAGGGAGATCCTGCGGTCGCGCCCGCAGTCGAACGCCATCAAGGCTTTGCCGAAGCCATCGCCGGGACGAAAATCAAGGTCATCGCCGAAACCCACGCCGACTGGGATCAGGAAAAGGCTCTCAAGTTCATGGAGGACACGCTTCAGCGCTTCGGCCCCGGGCAAATTCAGGCAATCTATACGCATAACGACAACATGGCCTTCGGTGCATTGCGTGCGGTCCAGGCCGCCGGCCGTGCCAACGAGGGCATCCTGATCATCGGAATCGATGGCGAGAACGCCGCCATCCGTGCCGTTGCGAAGGGCGACCTCACCGCCACCTTTACCTACTCGACCGTGGCCCCAGAAGGCGTCATCGCAGCGCATGCGCTGGCAACCAAGAATCTCGGCGAACTGGACAAACTCGGCAAGATGACCAAGAAGCCTGATGGATCGATGGAAATCGAGATTCCATCGAAGATGATCACCAAGGAGAACGCTGCCGAGT
>JAGNOM010000055.1 GCA_017990155.1 Propionivibrio sp.
ATCTTCACCGCGCCCGTGGTCGTCTGCAGATCCCACGCGGTGATCGTCTCCACCGCTTGCGCCGCCACCGGCGTCAGGGCCAGAAGCGCCAGACTGCTGACCAGAACCCCCATCTTTGAAACAGAACCAGCTCTCATTGTTTGCCTCCTGAAGGTCGGGTGTCGCCCCGACATTATTCGTTACAGAATGACTGCTTGTTGTTACATAACAACGTTAGCGCTACCGTTAACACAAGTCAATAGCGTTTGCCCACTTTTACCACTCGCCGCTCGCCCTCTGCACAACGAGTTGCCCTCACACCAGAAGAATCGAGGGTTTTCCATCAAGCGAGTTGCGTGTTATAACTCGATGAACTAACGTTAGCGTTAGCGTCTCGCCTGCTTGAAACCGGGCCTTGAATCGACCAATACAAGAAGAAACGCCGTGCCGAAACCCTGCCAGGTCAACGTCTGATGGCCAACAAATCAACCACCCTCTCGGAAGTCGCACTCGCCGCCAACGTCTCGCCGATGACCGCGTCGCGAGCGATCAACAATCGCTCGGGCGTCTCGCGAGAAACGCGCGAGCACGTTCTGAAAGTCGCCGCTGACCTCGGCTACGTCGTCAATCGCGCCGCGCAGAAACTCTCGGGCGGCAAGAGCCACATCATCGGCGTCATCGCCACCGATCCGGGCAACCAATACACGGCTTCATTGATCGCCGGCGTCAGCGATGCCGCCTGGGAAGCCGGTTACGAGACGCTAATCTATGCACATGTCGTGCGCGAGAAGCGCCCGTCGGGCAGCGTCATGCAGTTGTTGCGGCAGATTTCGGACGGCGTGATCGCCGTGCTGCCGATGGAGTACGGCTACCTCGGCGAACTGGCCTCGACCAGCATCCCGGTGATCACCGTCGACCAGCGCGGCAAGCACGCAGAGTTCCCGTCGATCGCCGCCGACAGCTACGATGGCTCGCGCTCCGCCGTCAAACACCTGATCGAACTGGGGCACCGCCGGATCGCTTTCATCACCGGCGACGAGCGCCTGGCCTCGGCGAAGGACAGGCACCGCGCCTATGTCGAGACGATGGCGCAGTACGGGCTGGGGCGCGATGCGTCATTGGTGGTCAAGGGCGATTTCACGCAGATGCGCGGTTTTGAAGCGACGGTCAAACTGCTGTCGCTGGCCGATCCGCCCACCGCCATCTTCGCCGCCAACGATCTCACCGCATTTGGTGCGATCGCCGCGATTCGCGAAGCCGGCTTGCGCGTTCCCGACGACGTCTCGGTCATTGGCTTCGACGATATCCCGACGGCATCGCAGTTCTTTCCGCCACTAACGACAGTTCGCCAACCGATTCACCAGATCGGCCGCTCGGCGGTCAATACTTTGCTGGCGCGGATTGCCGGGCTCGAACCGGCGTCGCCGCAGGTCATCCTGCCCACCGAACTGATCTTGCGCGCGTCGACAGCGGCGTGCCGGCCGCGCGCGTAGTCATCCGCTCACGGCTCGCTGCCCGACCCGCTCTCGATCTTCGCTTCGGCGAGGAGCGCGGCGACATCGGGCGAACGTTCCGACGCCGGCAATGCCCTCTCGTAATCCACGAGCGCGGCCGTATCGCCGCGCCGCTTGAGGATGTTTGCCCGGTGTGCCTGGAGTTTGATCTCCTCCACGGCAACGGGCGACAGGGCATCGTGTTTGTGCAACTGCCGGGCGATATGCAGGACTTCGTCCCAGTGTCCGCCCCCCTGCTGTGCGCGCAACTCGAGCAGCAAGGGCGCAATATGTCGCCCCGACTTCTCCTGCAACTGCCGCAGCACGGCGATAGCTCGATCATGCTGCTGCAATTCGATGAGCATCTCGGCTTCAAGCATCAGACAGGCGGCTTCCATCTTCGGATCGGCCTGTCGCGCGCGATCGAGCCATTCCTTCTGTTTCTCCGGCTCGTTCAGGCGCTGCGCCGAACGCGCGGCAAGCAGTGCCGCAAGTCCCGGTTTCTGCCCGCCTTCGAATACCTCGGTCGCCAGCTTCAAGGCTTGACTGAAGCGCCCTTCGAAGGCCAAGCGCGCAACGTCGTAGTACTGCTCGGAAAGCTTCTCGCGCAAACGGCGCGCGCGGAACTCACGCACACGCGGCGGCAACGAGAGCATCAGCGAAACACCACGCGTCAGCGCATAGAGCACGGCGAAGCCGCCAAGGAAAAGAAGGACAGCGAGGTTGAGCGAGATCTCTGCCCGATAAGGCGGCAGCACAAGCAGGACATAGCCCTGGTTGTAGTGCGCAGCCAGCGAGATGCCGACCGCCAACGCAAAAAGCGTCAATAGCCAGAGCAGAACCTTCATCGCGACCGCCCGCTCACTGCGCCGCCTCGCCGAGCCTGAGCGTCCTGATCGCCGAGAGGCTCTCATTGAGGCTGGGCAGCTCGATGTTGATCTCTGCCGCCGAGAGCTGATCGAGCGACTCGCGCGCCGCCAGCACAGCAGTCTCCCGATTGTCGAAATAGCGATTGACCCAGAACTGCGCCAGCTTGAGTTCGCTGCGGAACGTCCATTGATCGTGCGCGAGCAAGGCGAGGCGGGCATTCAGGAGCCGCAGCTTGAGATTCTCGCGCAGAAAGAAAGCCTGCCCGGGCGCAAGCAGCGCCGGCTCCTCGCGATCAAAGCGCTGAATGCGCACCAGGCCGCGCATCTCCCGCCAGAAATCGTCGGCCAGATGCTGCCAGTACGCGAGCGACGTGATCGGCGCCGTATCACGAACGACCGGCTCCTGGGGCTTGCGCTCCTCGCGCGGACGACCATTGACCGCCAGTGGCAGCGAATCGACGACTGCGATGACGCTCTCAAGGCGCGCGTTCATTCCGGCCACATCGATCTGAGGCAAGGCACGCAAGCGATCGAGGTCACGCACCAGCACCTTGTGCAGCGAGATGAACTGCGGGTTATTGCTGCCGGACAACCGAACTTCGGCCGACTGCAGCGCCAACACGGCGCCCTGTACGTTGGCCGCGAGTTGCAGCTGCTGGGCCGCCAGCGTCACCCCCTGTTCGATCTCGGCCAGCACCCATTCGTCGCGATTGCCGGCCAGATCCCGGTAGAGTTTCTCCAGCGTCTCCTGCTGGTCCTGCGACTCGCCGAGCTTCGCCTCAAGTTCGCCGAACTTGCCTTGCAGCGCCACCACCTGTTTCTGCGTTTCCTTGACGATGACGCGCGTTTCCTTCGCCAGCGTGTCACTTTCGGCGAGACGACGGGCCACCTGCTCCTGCGTGTCGGCCAGGCGGATACGCGTTTCGACCCATTGCCAGACGGCGACCCCCATCGCCAGTAGCGCGAGGACCAACCACGGGTTGCGCCAGGAGTGCAGTGCCGACGGCTCTGCCGGCCGAGCCGTTACCGGCTCCGGCGCCATCGTGGCTTCGGAGGGTACGGGCGTTTGATCAGGTGAGTCATTCATGGCAAGGCCAAGGGTAGGAACACAAGCTCTCGAGAATACCGGCGTCGGCCGGGGCGGTCAGCACCACGTTCGAAAGTCCCGACTCGGTCGCCGCCTCGGCGATACGCGGGTGCGGAACGAAGAGCGGCAGGCGACGCAGGCGTTCGATGGTGTCAGTATCGAGCAGCGTCAGAAGGTTGCGCAAACCTTCGCTGGACGAGATCGTCAGCGCGTCGAGCGTATTGTTGCGCAGTCGCGACACCAGGGCACTGCCATCGACCGGAGCCGAACGGCGATAGCAGGTCACACAATCGGCCTCGGCACCGCGCTGACGCAAGGTATCGGCGAGCAGTTCGCGCCCCCCGTTGCCGCGCAGGATGAGCACCCGCTTGCCGGCGACGCACTCACTCTGGAATTCGGGCAGTTCAAGGACGCTTTCGGAATCGAAGCGCGCGCTGGGCGCGATGACTTCATCGATTCCATGGACTGCCAACTGAGCCGTCGTGCCGGGCCCAATCGCAGCGGCCTGCAACCGCGCGGGCCAGGCGCGCCGCTCGAGAATCCCGGGGACGCTGTATTCGACCGCGTTCGGGCTGATGAAGACCGCGATGGCATAGTCGTCAAGACGCGCGACCATCGCGTCCAACTGAGCCAGCGCGTCATTGTCGGCCGGGCCGACTTCGATCAAGGGGAAGAGCACCGCTTCACCGCCGCGCTCGCCAATCATCTGCGCCAGCACGCCGGCCTGCGCCACAGGACGGGTCACCAGGATGCGGCGGCCCAACAGGAGTCGGTTCATGAGCAGACTGCGAGCGACGCCAGGATGGCTTCAGCACCTCGTTCCCGGAGTTGCCGCGCCAGCGTCTCTCCGAGCATGGCGTCGTCGCCCGGCAAGCCGCGAATCTCGCCGTGCACCATGCGCTGACCATCGGTCGATGCGACAAAACCCCGCAACCAGAGCTCGCCGTTTTCAATCGCCGCGTAACCACCGAGCGGAACCTGGCAACTGCCGCCGAGCGCCCGCGAAAATGCGCGTTCGGCGCGCACGCAGCGCATCGTCTCCGTGTCGTTGAGCGGCGCAATCCAGGCGGCGGCATCAGCACGTCCCGCGAGAATCTCGATCCCCAGCGCGCCTTGCCCCGGCGCGGGAAGCGACTGTTCCGGCGTCAGCACCGTCCGGATACGTTCCTTCAAGCCCAGTCGAATCAAACCGGCAGCCGCAAGGATGATCGCGTCGTACTGCCCTTCATCGAGCTTGCGCAAGCGTGTATCGAGGTTACCGCGCAGCGGATGGATCTTCAGATGCGGATAGCTGGCGCGCAGGATCGCCTCGCGCCGCAGGCTGGAAGTGCCGACGACGGCGCCGGCCGGCAACGCATCGAGCCCCTCGTAGCGGCTGGAAACGAAGGCGTCACGCGGGTCCTCGCGCACGGCGATCGCCGCCAGCGAAAAGCCTTCCGGCATTTCCATCGGCACGTCCTTGAGCGAATGCACCGCGAGGTCGGCTCGTCCTTCCTGCATGGCGATCTCAAGTTCCTTGATGAACAGCCCCTTGCCGCCGATCTGCGACAGCGGACGATCGAGGATCTGGTCGCCGCGCGTCGTCATGCCGAGGATTTGGACGTCGCATTGCGGATGCAACGCCGAGAGTCGCGACTGGATGTGCAAGGCCTGCCACATCGCGAGACGCGATTCACGCGAGGCGATGACCAGACGGGACGGAGGTGTGCTGTAGTCGTTCAAGTTGGCATCCTGGATTGGGCTGGATACGTGCCGAAAACCGGCCCGACACGCCTTGCGATATTACCATGTGGCGGCGGCCGACCCTCTCGCAGCGCCCGTGTTTACTGCACTTGGGGATTACTGCCCGGCACGAAGAATCAGCCGCTCAGCTGCCTCGCGTAGGTTTTGACCAGCGGCCACTGCCGCCGACTGACCGGTAGTTTTTCCGGAATTCCGCGCAGCAACGCCTGCCACTGATTGTCGCCGTCGTCCGGTGCTCCTTTCTCGAAGCCGGCAATCGCGTCCTTCGCCGCCAGCGCGCTGCGATGGAGGCGGATGAAGCGCTCGGAGAACTCCTCTTCCAGATGCGTCAGCGATTCGTCCAGCAGGTATTCGCGACTGACCGTGCGCGCTGTCACGTACTTGAGATCGGCCTTGAGGTAGACGATGTCGCTCACCGGAATGAGCAACAATCGACCACGTTCATGGCATGAAAGATGAGTCCTCGCCCCCTGCTGCAACTGGGCCAGCACCTGGGGCGCGACGGGTCGGCTGTGCCGCACTTTCTGTAGCGCCGCCGCCAACCGATTGGCGCGCACGGGCTTGACCAGGTAGTCGATGGCGTTGAGTTCGAAAGCCTGAACAGCGTAAGAATCGTAGGCAGTGACAAAGATGATCGCCGGCGGACGCTCCAGGCGGCCAATGTGCCGCGCGAGTTCGATCCCGTCCATTTTCGGCATGCGGATGTCAGCCAGCACGACATCGACGGGATGCAGCGCAATCGATTCGATCGCCAGCAAGCCGTTGGCCGCCTCGGCGACGACGGCATTCGGCACCTCGCCGGCGACGTCGGACAGCAGATCGCGCATCCGCGCCCGCGCCGGCGATTCGTCGTCAACGATCATCACCGACAGGGTCGGTCTGGTCTCGCCAAGGGGCATCGTCATGCTTTCGAACTCCGGCAAGGAAGCGAAATGTGCACCCGGTATTCACACGTGCCATCGGGGAGATCGACCGACTTGGTATCCAGGCGCGCTTCCAGATCATAAAACAGCGCGAGTCGTTCGCGGATGTTCGCCAGCGCCATCTGATTGCCGCTCTGCGCACTCTTTTCGCCGCGACAGGGATTGCTGAGGTCGATATGAAGTTCGTCACGGCTTCGGGCGAAGCGGATGCGCACCGTCCCGGGTTCGCCCGAGGGCTCGATGCCGTGATAGACGGCGTTTTCGAGCAAAGGTTGCAGCATCAATGGCGGCACCTTGATGTCATCCGGCACGTCGACAATCTCCCACTCGACGTTGAGCCGTTCTCCGAGGCGAAGCTTCTCCAGATCGAGGTACTGACGGCAGAGCGCGATCTCGTCGGCCAGCGGCAGCAGATCGCGATGGTCGCGCATCAGTGCGCGAAAGAGGTCGGCGAGCTCCTCCAGCGCCGTCTCGGCGCGCCGTGGTTCGGAGCGAATCAGCGACAGCACCGCATTCAGGCTGTTGAACAGGAAGTGCGGACGGATGCGTGCGGTCAGCGCCTGCAAGCGCGCCTCGGTCACCGCCGGCGAGAACGCCTTGGCCCGCAGATGGAAGTAGTACAGCAACGAACCCGCGGCCAGCACACCGAAGAAGGCCGCGCGCAGGCCGCGCTGCCAACCGCCTTCGTCTAGGCCCATGAACTTCCAGAAATCGAGCAGCACCACCGAAGACAGCCCCGCCAGCAACAGCACGAAAGCCTGTCCGCCAACAGCCGGCGCGCGCCGCAGAAGCGGCGAGACGCTCGCCAGTATGGCGAGATTGAACAGCAGCAGCGGCTGGACACACGCGGCCAGATCGACGAAGCGCCGTACCCAGTCGGAGAGCCCGACGGCAAGCACGAGCGCGGCGACCAGCGCCAACAGGTTCACTCCGAGCAAAATGCGCAGCATGACGCCAAAGTTGCGGAAGTCAGGCAGCGGCGGGGTCACCGGGTTTTGCTTTATACTTGCCATCGGTTCGGAACGGTGCTCAAGCGTGATTTCTACATGATTCCTACGTGGTTTCGGACTGTTTTCCGCTGCTGAATTCAGACATCATTCCTGCCCCAAACTCTAGCCCGCGAACTTGCAACCATCATGAATCAGCCGAATTCTACACAATACACCTGGGCTGGCCGTTTTTCCGAGCCGATGTCCGACCTCGTCAAGCGCTACACGGCTTCTGTCGATTTCGACAAGCGCATGTGGCGCCAGGACATTCGCGGCTCGCTCGCGCACGCGCGCATGCTCGCGAAGCAAGGGATCATCTCGGCGGACGATCTCGCCGACATCCAGCGCGGCATGGCGCAGATCGTCACCGAGATCGAAGCCGGCACCTTCGAATGGTCGCTCGACCTCGAAGACGTCCATCTGAACATCGAGAAGTACCTGACCTCGCTCGTCGGCGATGCCGGAAAGCGCCTGCACACCGGCCGTTCGCGCAACGACCAGGTGGCCACCGATATCCGCCTCTACCTGCGCGATTCGATCGACGACATCCTCGTCCTGCTCGGACAGTTCCAGAAGAATCTGCTCGACCTCGCCGAGCGCGAAGCCGCGACGCCGATGCCCGGCTTTACGCATCTGCAAGTCGCGCAGCCGATCACTTTCGGCCACCACCTGCTGGCCTGGTTCGAGATGACGCGCCGCGATGCGGAGCGCTTCGCCGACGTTCGCAAGCGCACCAACCGCCTGCCGCTCGGCGCCGCCGCGCTGGCCGGCACGACCTACCCGATCGACCGCGAATTTGTCGCCGCCGAACTCGGCTTCGAGGGCGTCTGCGAGAACTCTCTCGATGCGGTGTCCGACCGCGACTTTGCCATCGAATTCTGTGCCGCCGCCGCGCTGCTGATGATGCACTTTTCGCGCATGTCGGAAGAACTGGTGCTGTGGATGAACCCACGCTTCGGCTTCGTCAAGATCGCCGACCGCTTCTGCACCGGCAGCTCGATCATGCCGCAGAAAAAGAATCCCGACGTTCCCGAACTCGCGCGCGGCAAGACCGGGCGCGTCTACGGCCACCTGACCTCGCTGCTGACGCTGATGAAGGGCCAGCCGCTCGCTTACAACAAGGACAATCAGGAAGACAAGGAGCCGCTGTTCGACGCCGTCGATACCGTGACCGACACGCTGCGCATCTACGCCGAAATGATCTCCGGCATCACCGCGCGCCCCGACAACATGCGCGACGCGCTGCGCCAGGGTTTCGCCACGGCGACCGACCTCGCCGACTACCTGACGCGCAAGGGCCTGCCCTTCCGCGACGCGCATGAAGCCGTCGGACTGGCCGTACGCCGCGCCGAAGAACTCGGTGTCGATCTGCCGCAAGTGTCGCTGGCCGAACTGCAGACCTTCTCGCCGCTGATCGCCGAAGACATCTTTGCCGTCTTGACCGTCGAAGGTTCGCTCGCCTCGCGCAACCACATCGGCGGCACCGCGCCGGATCAGGTACGCGCTGCGATTGAACGCGCTCGCGGCCGGTTATCGGGAGGCTGAGCGCGCAAACGCCCGGTTCCAGTCATGGACAAAATCGGAAAGTACGACCTGGTCCGCGTCATCGGACGCGGCGCGACCGCAACGGTCTACCTGGGCAAGGACCCATTCGCCCAGCGTGACGTCGCAATCAAGGTCGCTTTCCCGGACATCCTCAAGAGCCCCGAGCGCGGCAAGCTCTACACGCACCTTTTCCTTAACGAAGCCTCGCTCGTCGGCAAACTGGCGCACCCGCACATCGTCCAGATCTACGATGCCGTCGTCGCCGAGGATCTCTGCTATATCGTCATGGAGTACGTTCAGGGCGGCACGCTTGAGACCTGCTGCACGCCCGGCACGCTGCTACCGATCGAGCGCGTCGTCGAAATCATCTTCAAGTGCACGCGCGCGCTTGATTTCGCCAACCGCATCGGCATCACGCACCGCGACATCAAGCCGGCTAACATCCTCTTTTCCGGCGACGACCCGGCCACCGGCGAGATCAAGATTTCCGACTTCGGCGCGGCCATCGTCGATGCGCCGGAGCGCACGCAGGTGTCAGGCATCGGTTCGCCGGCCTACATGTCGCCGCAACAGGTGCGCGAACTCTCGCTCGACCACCAGACCGACATCTATTCGCTCGGCGTCGTGATGTACCAACTGCTCACCGGTCACCTACCGTTCCAGGCCAGCAGCAACTACAACATCATCTACCAGATCATCAACAGCGAGCCGACGCGGCCATCGCAGTTGCGCAAGGAGATCCCGCCCGTGCTCGACACCATCGTCGCGCGCGCCATGGCCAAGGACACCAAGGCGCGCTACCCGACCTGGGCGGCGTTCGCGCATGATCTGGCGCAAGCCTTCCGGCAGAAGCAATTGAACGTGCCGCAGCGCGATTTTGCCGAGTCCGAGAAGTTCGACACCTTGCGCGAACTCCCCTTCTTCGCTGACTTCAGCGATGTCGAAATCTGGGAGGTATTGCGCTTTTCGCACTGGAGCACCATCCCTCCGGAAGCCGCGGTCATGCGTGACGGTGATCGTGGCGATTTCTTCTGTTTCCTCGCCGAGGGCGAACTCAAGGTGATCAAGGGCGGACGCATTCTGAACCTGCTGACGACCGGCGACTGTTTCGGCGAGATGGCGGTCATCAGCAAGGGTACGCAGACTCGCGGCGCCGACATCATCGCCCTGACCGAGTCGAAGATCGTCACCGTCAAGGGTGACGCGCTGCGCAAGGCATCCGAAACGTGCCGGATGCATTTCTATCAGTCTTTCCTTGAAGTCCTTGCCGGCCGGCTGGCGCTAGCCAACGCACGGCTGGCCGCGTTCTGAGACGATCAGTGTCCGCAGGTCTGCGCGCTCAGGCCAAACCCGCGTAGTTCGGGCCGCTGATAAGTCGTACGTACGACGCCCGACATGCCGTCGAATAGCACGTCGAAACGCGCCACCTGCCCCCAGTCGTCACAGAAGCGCCATTCCCAGACCAGCTCGTCGCGCCGTTCAAAATACATGGTCCATTGCGGCTGCGATGGACCCAGCAGCCTCAAAATTGCTGCCTGATCGCTCTTGCCGGGTTCGATACGGGCAAAGTGCTTGGTGCCGAGGACGCCCTCGATGCGCTCCAACCGGCCTTGCGCATCGATAAAGGCCATGAAGGTCTGCAAGCCCTCGGGCCCGCGCGGATAGGCGAGTTGCGTCCGGCCATCGGGATCCTTCCAGTGCAGGGCCGGTGGGCCCATTAGCGCGACCACCTCATCCACACTGGAAACGCCCGGCTGCAGACCACGCCCGTCGTAGCTGGCGCACCCCGCGACGAGAGCGCCGCCCATTGCCAGGACGAGCGACGACACTGAAAATGAATAACACATGTAACCTCCTGTGGGTCCGGCCGGTCTTGCATTTTATTCCCCAGGCTACAGGAATGGCACGCCCGGTGCTAAAGTCAGACAGTTGCGCAACAGGCAAAGAGTCCTATTGCGACTGGGGAGGCAACATGAAGTCGAGGAAACACCTGAATTCCGGACCAAGCGGAAAAAGTGCGGCCCCGCGCTTGCCGATCCCGCCCCGTTCCGTTCTAGCGCCGCTGGTCGGCGTGGTGACGCTGGCGGCGCTCTCGGTGGTCGCGTTCAATGCGGCGATCCGCGCCTGGATCCGCGTCCCGAAGATCGACATGAACGCCGATCCGGCGACCTACGGGCTGCCGTTTACCAACGTTCTGATTCCCACGGCGAACAAGAAGAACATTCACGGCTGGTTCATCCCCGCACGTGGCTGCCGGGGCGACCAGACCGCGCCGACGTTGATCGTAATGCACGGATGGGGCGCCAACAGCGAGATGATGCTGCCGCTTGCCGACCCGTTCTATCACGCCGGTTACGCGCTGCTCATCGTCAATGCCCGCAACCACGGCGCGAGCGAACGCGACTCGACGTCCTCGGCCCCCCATTTTGCAGAGGATCTGGAAAGTGCGCTGGACTGGCTGCTGCTGCAGCCCAACGTCGACCGCCAGCGGATCGGCCTGATCGGACATTCGAACGGCGCTGCAGCCTCCTTGCTCGTCGCCTCGCGGCGAAAGGAGATCGCGGCGGTGGTAAGCCTCGCGGCGTTCGCGCATCCGGGACGCATCATGCGCCGCTACCTGGCGTCGAAGTCGGTGCCCTTCGTTCCGTTTGGCTGGTACGCGCTGAGCTACATCCAGCGCATCACCGGCCACCGTTTCGAGGACATCGCGCCGCAGAACAGCATCGGCGACATCGCCTGCCCGGTGATGATCGCCCATGGACTCGATGACCCGACTGTGCCGGTAGAGGACGCGCACCGCCTGCATGCAGAATCACGCCAGGAGACGACGCGCCTGCTGCTGGTGGAAGGAACCCATGAGGACTATGAGGGATTGAAACATCGCGTCAACGAGGTGCTCGATTTTGTCGCCGACGCGATGGGTTTACAGCAGATTCCGAACGAAGCCGGCGAAACTCAGTCGGGAGCGGCAATGCCTTCGAGCAGCGTTTTGAGTTCGCCGCTCTGATACATCTCGCGCATGATGTCGGCGCCGCCGACGAACTCGCCGCGCACGTACAGCTGCGGAATCGTCGGCCAGCTTGAAAACACCTTAATGCCATCGCGAATCGCCGGCTCTTCCAGCACGTTGACGCTGAAGAAAAGCGGCAGGTTGCAGGCTTGAAGAATCTGCACCGCCGTGGCCGAAAAACCGCACATCGGCGCCCGCGGCGTGCCTTTCATGTAGAGCACCACCGGGTTGGTCGTTACCTGTTCCTTGATCAGATCCTGCACATCCATTGCATACCTCATTAAGTTAGTAGTGTTATCAAAAACTCTGTCCGACTGACTGTCATCACGACAACTGACCCAAGGCAACTGCATTACTACCGCGCTTATCAACTCCTCCCCCGTCAAGGGGAAGGCCGGGAGGGGGATGGGGTTTTCTGGTTGATTTCGTCAATCAAACCGCCATTTTCGACCCATCCCCACCCCAACCCTCCCCTTGACGGGGAGGGAGCGAACACTCATGCGATTGCCTCGGTCAACTGACCACCGCTCACGCGCTCAATCCCGGCGCTGTCGCGCCACGATGCCACTTCCGAAAATCCAGCCGCCGCAAGCAGGTCGCGAACTTTGACCGCCTGATCGTATCCATGTTCCATCAGCAGCCAGCCGCCGGGCGACAAATGCGCCGGAGCGCCATCGA
>JAGNOM010000056.1 GCA_017990155.1 Propionivibrio sp.
GATGAAGGTCGACTATCAGGCACGAACCTACGTTCTCGAATCGCAGGTCCGTGGGGTCATCGAAAGCCAACGCGCCAAGAAGAAAAAGCCATGAACAAACTCACTTACCTCGCTCCGTTGATGATTGCCTGCAGCCTCGCCGCGCTACCCGCGCACGCTGAAAAGGCCGATCGCGAAAAGCCGATCAATCTTGAGGCTGACAGCATCAGCATGGACGACATCAACAAGGTGCAGATCCTGGAAGGCAACGTCATCCTGACGCAGGGGACGATGCAGATCCTTACAGCCAAACTGGTCGTGACGCAGGACGCCGACGGGTTCCAGAAAGGCATTGCCTCCGGCGGCGCCAATGGACTCGCGCGTTTCAAGCAAAAGCGCGAGGGCCGTGACGACTACATCGAGGGCGAAGCCGAACGCATCGTGCATGACGCGCGTTCCGAGAAGACCGAATTCTTCGTTCGCGGCTGGGTCAAGAGCGGCGCGGACGAGGTCAAAGGGCACTACATTTCGTACGACGCGCTGACCGAGCAGTATCTCGTGACCAACGCCGGCGAAACGAAGAGCGCCAAGGGTGCCGCGCAAGCCCGCGTACGCGCCATCATCCAGCCGAAGGGCAAGAACGCGCCGGCAGAAAACACGGGCGAGCCGCTGACGCTCAAGCCGGACGCCAAGGTCGCGCCCAAGCCGTAACGCGATCGATCAGGCGACTGGCTTGCTCCAGCCCTGATCGCGCCAGCGCCAAGTGATGCCGCGCCGCTCGACTTCGACGCGGATTTCCTCCATCGCCCGGTCGACCAGCGACTCCTCCCCTTCCACACCCAGCTCCAGATGCCGGCGCTGCCCGTCTTCGCCGACCGACGGCAGGCTGAACAGTCGCAGCGTCGGATATTCGGCGACGATGCGCTCCATCAGGTCCAATAGAGCGCTTTCGTACGCGGTCGGCCCGGTCAGCAGGAAGGCCTTGTCGATCACCGGCGCGCGATTGAAGAGATGAGAGTAGAAGGTATCGAGCGCCCACGCCGCCATCGGATGCGCCATCTGCGGAAAGCCGGGCAGGAAGTAATGGTCGCGCACTCGGAATCCGGCGATGCGATTGAACGGGTTGGGGACAATATCGACGCCGCGCGGGAAGGTCGCCAGTTGCAGCCGCACGTTATTCACATCGGCGCCGAAGCGCGCGCGTAACTCGCGCTCGGCCTCGGGCTGCAGCACCAGATCGACTCCAAGCGCCTCGGCCGCGGCCTGCCGTGTGTGGTCGTCCGGCGTGTTGCCGATACCGCCAAAGCTGAAGACCACATCGCCCGATGCAAAGCTGCGCCGCAGCGCGTCAACAAGGCGTGGCCGCTCGTCGCCCAAGTACTGCACCCAGGAAAGCCGCAAGCCGCGTTCGCCGAGCAGGCTGGCGATCTTCCTGAAATGCGCATCGACACGCTTGCCCGAGAGAATCTCGTCGCCGATGATGAGTGCGCCAAAGTTCATCTGCTGCTCTCCGATTTTTCGATGATGGTGACCACCGCGCCTTGCCTCAAGCGCCGCAGTGCCTCAAGACAGAAATGAATGTAGGCGAGCGCGGCGAGTGACGGCGCGAGCAGGCCGACGAAGGGGATGTGCGTCAGCGCTGCCATGATCATGCCGAGCATCAGGAGCGGCATCGCTTGCTGCTTGCGTAGCGCACGCCACTCGTCGGGCGTCGTGTGCGCTGCCAGCACGTCGTAGGCAAAGGTGCGGCGGTTCAGCCAGGCCATCAGGAGGAGCGGCAGCAACAAGCCAAGGCCGGGAATGAGCCACAGCGGCAGCGTGAGCACCCAGCCGACCGCAAAGAGCACCGCCGCGCCGACGCTGTTCCGGGTCGATTCGACCAGGCTGTCGCTGCCGAGACGGGCAAGATCCGGGTAATCTCGCTCGGCAATGAAGTTGAGCATCAGCGGCAAAACGAGGATCGCGGTGAGCAGGACCGCGATCATGTAGCTCGCCGAGAGGATGAGCAGCCAGCCGCCGAGCGCGGCCAGCGCCTTGGCCAGCCACACCGCCCCCCAGTCCGCAACCCAGCTCATCGGGGGCTGTGCGATGAAACTGTCGATCAGATAGCCGAGCAGACCGATTGACAAGCCCACCATCAACACGAAGGCAATCAGCGCCGGGACCAGGATGTATAGCCAGATCTTGCCCCGCCCGAACGACGCAAGACTGCGCTGCAATGCCAGCATGATTTCGCCCATGATCGCTCCCTCGGCTCCCTTGAAATTCGTATCTGAGTTTATAGCGCAAAACTGGGGGCCGAACCACGGCGTACCGAAAATCCAACCGCTTCAGATTCAGCAGCGGACTGCCCAAACACGCGCGAGGGCGGTATCCTCGACGCATGTTCCCGATCCAACACCGCAACGCGGCATTCTGGCTGCTGGGCGCGCTTTGCGTTCTCCTCCTCATCTGGCTATCGCTGCCGCGACTGCTCGGGTTGGCGGCCGAGCGCTGGCTGCAGATTCCCGGCGTCGAATCGCTGCGTGTCGATGTAGCCGAAGTCGACACCGGCCACCTGAAGTTGCGCAAGCTGAGCGGTGTGTATCGAAGCGCGAATGGCGATCGTCTAGAGATCACACTAAAGGACATCGCCGTAGACTACTCGCCGACTCGTCGGCATATCGACCGGCTGGACATTGGGAGCGGCGAACTGGACGCATTCCTCGCCGACAAGGCGCAGGAATCGCCGTGGCCGCTGCTGACTTGGCCCCAGCTACCGCTCGGCGACGTGCGAATCCACGACCTGCGGGTGACGCTGCACCGGGCGCAGGGCACGCCGCTGCAAGCCCGGGGCGACCTCAGCCTGCAACAGACCGGTGAGCAGCTTGAGACGCAATTCCGCATGAGCACAGGCCTGTTACGCATGGCGGCGACGCCGGGCGAGACGCTGGAGATCAAGGGTGAATGGCAGCCTGCCGCTGGCCCAGGCGCCAATGCGCGGGTGCAGATTGCTCGCCAGCCGACGCAACAACCGGCCAAGCTAACCGCCAATGTGTCGCTGCCGCTCCTGGCCGAAGTCGCCCAGGCCGTGGGCATATCACTTCCGGTGAGCGATCTGCAAGGGACGGCGGTGCTGAGTGCGGAAGTGCAACTGGGCGAAACCACCGGCGCGATCCGATCGGTCTCAGGCGAATTCGAGTTTGCCGACGTCAGCGTAAGGACACCGGAAAACGGCTTCCAAGCAAGCGCTTCACTCGCCGGCAAGCTGCGTTTCGCCTGGCAAACGCAGGAAGCGACGCTCGAATTGCTTCCCGGCTTGCGCTGGCAAGTGACGACCGACGCGGACCTGATGAACGCCAGCGGACAGCTTGAGCAACCATTTGTTCTCAGGCAGACCGGCGACAAGACGGTCAGCGAAGGCGAGTTCCCCTTTGCAGCGAAGTCATCCGCCTGGGGCGCATGGAACGGCTCCATACGAAACATCAGCCTCGACGGCGGACCGGGCTTGGCCGACTGGCGCGCGGCCGACGCGCAGTTGCGCATCAAGGGTCAGTTGCCTCGCTGGCAGCAGGGCGCGATTCAGTTGAACGACTTAAAGGCAAATGGCGACACAACACTGCGGTGGTCCCGCGCTACGGGCATCAGCAGTAAGGTGGTCCTTCAAGTCGCCGCCGAACGGCTCTCGTTGTCCGACGACTCGCCGTTATCCATTGCCAAGCCCACGTGGAAGATCACAGCCGAGGCGACGGCTAATCCCGCCGAAGATTTCTGGAAGACGCTGACCGTACGTGGCGAGGCGAGCAGCCCGCAGATGAAGCTGGAGCTCGGCTCACCCACCGATCGAACGATCACGCTCGGCGCGACTCGCCTGCAACTGACACGGTTCAGCGCGGCGCAACCCGGCGCCGCACGCGCCGACCTGACAATCTCCGCCGACGCCATCCACGCCGGAAGTACGTGGCCAGTGCCCGACCTGCGCGCGCATGTCCTGCTCGATCGCGGCACCGTGCGTGCCGACGGCAATGTTCTCCTGCACGGCAAGGAAGCGTTGCGCTTCGACGGATCGCATGCGCTCAAAGGCGGCTGCGGCGAAGCGACACTGACGACGCAACAAGCGCTGTCCGCGCTGGAAACTCAGCTGCAGCCACGTCCGCCGGCACTGGCGCCGCTCGTCATGGGCGCCGGCGACGCCGATGCGCGGATGACCCTCAACTGGTGCGCGCCGCCGAATCTGAAGTTCGACGCAAAAGGAACGCTGCATGCGCGTGACGCCACGATCGGCTGGGAAAAGGCTCAAGCCCAAGGAGTTCAGGCCGCGGCACAGCTCGACGGCTTGCATCCGCTGCGCGGCCGCATCCAGCTCGCCGCGCAGCGCGGCCAACTGGCGACCGGCACCGAACTGGCCGATCTTGACCTCGATCTGGCGCTGACCGGGGACATGCTGCAAGTCAATGCGCTAAACCTGAACATGCTGGGCGGCAGTGTTCATAGCGATCCGATCGCCCTGCCCTGGCCGCCGACCGAGAAGACCCTACCGCTGAGAATCCGCCAGTTCGATCTGAGTCAGCTGCTCGACCTGCTCAAGGTCAACGGCCTTTCGGGCAGCGGGCACCTCGACGGCGTACTGCCGCTTACCTATCGTGACGGCGCACTGGAAGTCTATGATGGCCAGCTCAACAGCACGGGGGCCGGCACGCTCAAGTACGCGCCTTCGTTGACGATTCCCGACAACCCGGGCCTACAGGCGCTGCGCAACCTGCACTTCCAGAAGCTCGACATGCGACTCAACTACGCCTCAAGCGGCGCCTATCGGACCGAATCGACGCTCGAAGGCAGCAATCCCGACTTCTACGATGGCTACCCGATCCGTTTTACGCTCAACATCAACGGCGAACTGCCCGGCCTGTTCCGCTCGGCGCTGTTTTCCGGCGACTTCAACCGACACATTTTGGAACAATTGCAATCGGGCAAACTGAAGTAGATTTGTTAAGCTCACCGCATCCCCCTTCCGGAGCACACCCATGTTAAGGACTTCCTCTCTGCCATTGCTTGCCGCGCTGACGCTGCTGCTTGGCGCGTGTTCGCCAACGGTGCGCCTGCAGGCACCGGAAAAACCCATCGAAATCAACATGACCCTGAACATCAAGCACGAGATTCTGGTTAAGGTTGAAAAAGACGTTCAGCAACTGTTCGATTCGAACGCCGGCCTGTTTTGAGCGACACCTCTCTTGATCAAGGAAAAGCCATGAAGACTCTATTGAAAGCCCTGTTGTTCAGTCTGATGCTCGCCATGACCGGCGCCTTCGCCGCCGATCTCACGACGGCGAAGGCGCAAGGCCTCGTCGGCGAACAGAACAACGGCTACCTCGGCCTGGTGAAGAGCGATGCGCCGGCCGATGTGAAAGCGCTCGTCGCCGACGTCAATGCGCAGCGCAAGAACCAGTTTGCGCAGATCGCCGCCAAGAACGGGATCGCCGTGGAAGAAGCCGCCAAGGTCTTCGCCAAGGAAGCTGCAGCACGCACGGCACCGGGGAATTACGTCCAGAGCCCGGGCGGCGGCTGGGTGAAGAGGTAGCCGACGCCAGCCCCCTCTTTGGTAGGAGTGCAGCTTCGCTGCGCGATAACGGCCGGTCAGTCCAACCACCGCCCCATTCGCCCGATGAATCGGGCTCCTACAAAACCGCGCATCAAATCCCTTCCCACATTTTCTGCAAGCGCTTGGTCGACACCGGAGCCGGCGTGCGCAGCTCCTGCGCAAAGAGCTGCACGCGCAGTTCTTCCAGCATCCAGCGGAACTGTTCAACCTGCGGATTCGTAACGCCCTGCTTGGCGAGCAGGATGGCGCGGCGCTCGTAGTTGGTCCATAGCGGCGCGTATTCCGCCATCAACTGCGCGTCGCGCGCGGGATTGCCTTTCAGCTTATCGAGACGCAGCGCCATCGCCTTGAGATAGCGCGGGAAATGCTGCAAGCGCTCGAACGGCGTGTCGGCGATGAAACGCTTGCCGATCAGGCGGCCGAGTTGCTTCTCGATGTCCTGCGCCGCGGCCGCATGCGCCTTGAACGCCGGCAATTTCTTCTGGACGGCCTGCCAGTCGGTAAGCACCAACCCAACGAGACGGCAGATTTCCTGCGCCAGCAAACCTAGCCGCGACTTCGCCTCGGCGCAGCGCAGCTTGAAGCTGGCGGCATCGGTCGGCCACGGTTCGACGAGGCAGGCGCGGGCAAAGGTCAGGTCGATCAGTTGCCTGCGCAGATCGTCGAGCGACCCGAGCGGCATGAACTGCATGCCCATCTGCGTCAGCCCCGGCAGGTTCTTCTCGAAGTACTTGAGCTGGTCGCGGAACTGCAGCATGTAGAGCCGCAGCAAGCCCTTGGCGTGCGATTCCTGCGCCTCCTCCAGGGTATCGAACACGCACAGCGACACGCTGTCGCCGTCATCCGCCAACCCCGGATAACCGAGCACCATCTGCCCGCCGCCCACATCAACCTCCATCAGCTCCGGCAGCTCGCCGAAGCTCCAGTCGGTCATCCCCGCGTACTCGGCCGGCGTTTCGTGCAGTTCGGAGAACTCCTGCTTGGCCTTGCCGCCCCACTCGCCGCGCAGGTCGGTCAGGCTGCGGCTCTGGCCAAGCTGGCGTCCGTGTTCGTCGACCAACAGGAAGCTGAAGCTGAAGTGCGCCGGCAGCGCATCCGGGCGGAAAGCGTCCGGCGTGATCTCCCAACCGCGCGCGTTGAGGCCGCGTGTTTGCAGGATGTAGTGAATCAGCGCGGGGATCAGGCCCTTATCCGATGGTTGCACTGCGGCGACAAACTCGGCGGCAAACTCCGGCACCGGCACCAGCTTCGAGCGGATTTTTTGCGGTAGCGTCTTGATCAGCTGCACGACCTTCTCCTTGAGCAGCCCCGGCACCAGCCATTCGCAACGCCCGGCCGGAATCTGGTTGAGCTGCGCCAGCGGCACCGTGATCGTCACGCCGTCCTTCGGCGAACCGGGCTCAAAGTGGTAGGTCAGCTCGAATTCGACGCCACCAAGCTTGATCTGGTGCGGAAAGGCCTCGGTCGTCACGCCAGCCGCTTCATGCCGCATCAGATCTTCGCGCTTGAGGTGCAGAAGTTTGGGATTCTCGCGCTCGACCTCTTTCCGCCACTTGTCGAAGTCGGCACCGTTGGTGATGCCTTCGGGAACGATTTGGTCGTAGAAAGCGAAGATCAGCTCGTCGTCGACCAGCACGTCGGGGCGGCGCGACTTGTGTTCGAGCGTTTCGATGTCGAGCATCAACTGGTGGTTGTGCGTGAAGAAGGTCCACCGCCGTGCGAATTCCTCGGCGATCTCGCCCTCGACCAAGCCCTGACGGATGAAGATCTCCCGCGCCTCCTTCGGGTTCATCGGACCGAAGTTAACGCGCTTTTTCGGATTGACGACGATGCCGTAGAGCGTCGAGCGCTCGAAGGCCACCGCCTGCATCGCCTTCTTTTCCCAATGCGGATCGAAGTAGCTGCGCTTGATCAGGTGAGCGCCCACTTTCTCCAGCCAGTCCGGTTCGATGCGGGCGACGCAGCGGGCGAAGAGCTTGGAGGTCTCGGTGATTTCGGCGGCGGCGATCCATTTTCCCGCCTTCTTGTTCAGCGCCGAGCCAGGATGAATCAGGAACTTCATGCCACGCGCGCCGAGGTAATGGCCGGAGTCCTCCGACTTGCAACCGATGTTGCCCAAGAGGCCGGCAAGCAGCGCGCGGTGGATCGCGTCGTACGTTGCCGGAATCTGGTTCTCCTTCCATTCGTGTTCGGCGGCGAGACCATGCAGCTGGCTGTGGATATCGAGCCACTCGCGCATGCGCAGTGCGGAGAGGAAATTGGCGTGGCACGCCTGCACCAGCTTGCGCTGCGACTTTTTGTGCTCCAACTCGCCTTCGTACCATTGCCAGAGCTTGAGCCAGGAGAGGAATTCCGACTTCTCGTCGGCGAATTTCTTGTGCGCCGCGTCGGCGGTGCCCTGTTTTTCCTGCGGGCGCTCGCGCGGGTCCTGCACGGTCAGCGCCGCGGCGATGACCAGCATTTCCTTGAGGCAGCCTTCGTCGCGCGCAGCGACGATCATGCGCGCCACGCGCGGGTCGAGCGGCATCTTGGCCAGTTCGTTGCCGATCGACGTGAGTGCGCGCTCTTCCGTCACCGCACCGAGTTCGAGCAGCAGCTGGTAGCCGTCGCTGATCGCCTTCGGTGGCGGCGCTTCGATGAAGGGGAAATCCTCGACATCGCCGAGACGCAGCGCCTTCATGCGTAGGATGACGCCAGCCAGCGACGAGCGCAGGATCTCGGGATCGGCGTACGGCGGGCGCAGGCCGAACTCCTTTTCGTCGTAGAGCCGGATGCAGACACCGGCCGACACCCGCCCGCAACGTCCTGAACGCTGATTGGCCGAGGCCTGCGCGATCTTCTCGACCTGCAGTTGCTCGACCTTGTTGCGGTATGAGTAGCGCTTGACGCGCGCCAGCCCGGTATCGACGACGTAGCGGATGCCCGGCACGGTGAGCGAGGTTTCGGCGACGTTGGTCGCAAGCACGATGCGCCGCCCGGTGTGCGGCTTGAAGATGCGCGACTGCTCCTCGGCCGAGAGGCGGGCGAACAGCGGCAGGATTTCCGTCTGCGCGCCACCTCGGGTGAAGGCATGCTTGCGCAGCGCTTCGGCCGCGTCGCGGATTTCGCGTTCGCCGGGAAGGAAGACGAGGACGTCGCCAGGGCCGACGCGGTTCAGCTCATCGCAGGCGTCGACGATGGCGTCGTAAAGATCGCGTTCATCGTCGTTCTCTGCTTCCTCGGTTTGGACCGGGCGATAGCGGATTTCGACGGGGAACATGCGCCCGGAAACTTCGATCACCGGCGCATTGTTGAAATGCTTCGAGAAGCGTTCGGCATCGATCGTCGCCGAGGTGATGATCACCTTGAGATCGGGACGTTTTACCAGCAATTGCCGCAGATAGCCGAGCAGGAAGTCGATGTTCAGGCTGCGCTCGTGCGCCTCGTCGATAATCAGCGTGTCGTACTGGCCGAGCCATGGATCGCCCTGTGTTTCGGCGAGCAGGATTCCGTCGGTCATCAGCTTGATGTAGGACTGCGGCGAAGTGCGGTCGGCAAAGCGGATCTTGTAGCCGACGTGGCGGCCGAGTTCACTCTCCAGCTCCTGCGAAATACGCGCCGCCGTCGAGCGCGCAGCGATGCGGCGTGGCTGCGTGTGACCGATCAGGCCGGTCGTACCACGCCCCAATTCGAGGCAGATTTTGGGCAGCTGCGTCGTCTTGCCCGACCCGGTTTCGCCACAGACGATGACGATCTGATGTTTCTCGATCAGCGCGGCGATTTCGGCCCGGCGCTCGTTGACCGGCAATTCTTCCGCGAATTTCGGCTTCGGCAGACCGGCGCGTCGGGCGGCAACGGCCGCGCGAGAACGCTCGAGCAGCTTGTCGTATTCGACCTGCAGGGCATCATGCTTAGTGCCGTAAAGATGGCGCAGATCGCGCTTCATCGACGCCAGGCGGCGGGAGTCGGCGGCCAGGACGTCGGAGGCTACCGGCTGACGGCCTTGGGTTCTTGGATGTTTTGAAGAGCGTCGTGCAGCGCGTTCGGTTTCGGGTGAAATATCGTTCATCCGCGAATTATCGCGCAGACTGACAACACCACTGCAACCCCGGCACGGAACGGGAGGAGAATTGTCTGCTGCCCGGCAATCTTCGCTCCCGAAAGACGACCGAACTCGGATCGATCGTGGTGACCTGCTCTGTGGACATGAAGAACAACCGTTCGTATGCTGCACGGCCATGAACGGTCGCGCCGATGGACGAGAGCGGAAGAATCCGCGGCCCGCATTTAGACAAGGAACAAAGGCATTACATGACGACAGAAAAAGCGCTGCTCATCGGCATCGTCGGCGGCAGCGGTAGCGGCAAGACATCGATCGCGCATGAGCTGATCCGGCGCCTGGGCCAAGCCCCCGTTGAAACGCTGCTGCTCGACATGGACGCCTACTACGCGCCGCTGGAGGTGGTTCGCGGACGTTTCGGTGAGCGCCCGATCAACTGGGATCATCCGCACGCGTTCGACCTCGAGTTGATGGCCACGCATCTGGCGGCGCTCAAGCGCGGACAGGCGATCCGGAAGCCGGTCTACGATTTCTCGATCAACGACCGCACGGGTTGGAGCGAGCCGGTTCTGCCGGGGCGCGTGGTGGTGCTGGAGGGCCTGTTGCTCTTCGCACTGCCGGAGCTTCGTGACCAGCTCGATGTAAAGATTTTCGTCGACACCGACGCGGACATCCGCATCCTGCGGCGTATCCAGCGCGACACGGTCGAGCGTGGCCGCACGCTGGAGAGCGTTATCCAGCAATACCTGGAGTCCGTCCGCCCGATGCATCTGGATTTCGTTGAACCGAGCAAGCGCTGGGCGGATCTCATCGTCCCGACTGGATTCGAGAACGAGCGGGCGCTGGAGATGCTGCATCACCATGTCCTGGGTGTGCTGAACGTTTGAGCCACGAAGCTGCCTCAATGGAAGAAGGTAAGTTCATTTGCAACCGGAACCAATCAGACATGGAAGATCAACTCAGGCACTACGCCGACAAGCTGGCCTATGAGATCGACGCGTGGGATTTGAAGGTGGCGCTTGAGCGCGGCGAGCGCCTTACGGTCATCGATGCGCGGTCGCCTGCGGCGTACGCGGCGGAGCACATTCCAGGCGCGATCAATCTGCCGCATCGCACGATGAGCGAAGAAACGACGACGGCGATCGACCCGTCGTCGACCGTCGTAACCTATTGCGACGGGATCGGTTGTAACGCTTCGACCAAGGGCGCGTACAACATGACGAAGCTCGGTTTCCGGGTCAAGGAACTGATGGGCGGTCTCGATTGGTGGAAGCGCGACGGATATCCGACCGAGGGGACTTCATCCAACTCGGCCGGCGAAGCGTCCTGCGGCTGCGAGGGCTAGACAGGTAACAACCGCTCCCGCGCAACAGCCCTTAACAGCGTTACTTCTCTTTCAGCTTCATGATGCCTAGTGCATCCATGACGATCTTTTCGTAGACCGTCTCGGTCGTGCCCTGCTTCATCTTGCGCATGAAGTACTTCTCATACGCGATCTTGGCCAGATGCACCCATTTCCCCTTTGAGAACCAGTTGACGTTGCGCGGCGGGATCTGCGGCAGGGCGACGAACGCGGCGCCAGAGTCTCCGAAATCGGCGAGGCAAACGGCGTTCCACGTCGCTTTCTCCTTTGGCTCGCGGCCCGCCAGCACTTCGGCGATGTTGTGTGCGGTGGCGGTGACCATGGACTCGATCATGTAGCCCGTCTTCGGCGTTCCGGTCGGGATCGGCGTGACTTCGACCGGCGGGATGGCGACGCAGACGCCGACTGCGAAAATGTTCTGATACTTCGGATTGCGTTGATGCGCGTCGATCAGGATAAAGCCGCGCGGGTTGGTCAACCCTTCGATACCGAATACGGCTTCGACGCCCTTGAACGCGGGCAACAGCATGGAATACTTGAACGGCAACTCGTGATCCTTCTTCGGCTTGCCGTCTTCGTCGTGTTCGGTGACGAACATCTTGCCCGGCTCGACCTTGGTGACCTTGGCGTTGCAGATCCACTTGATGTGCTTCTCGCGCAGGATCGATTCCATCATTCCCTTCGAATCGCCGACACCGCCGAGCCCGAGATGCCCGATGTACGGTTCGGACGTGACGAAAGTCATCGGTACCCGATCACGAATTTTGCGTCGGCGCAGATCGGTCTCCATGATCATGGCAAACTCATAGGCCGGGCCGAAGCAGGATGCGCCTTGTGCCGCGCCGACGACGATCGGGCCTGGATCGGCAACAAACTTCCCCCACTCCCCTTGTGCATGCATTGCATGATCGATGTGACACACGGACTGCGTGTAACCGGCCGGACCGAATCCTTCGATCTCATCGAACGCCAGCCGCGGGCCGGTGGCGATCACCAGGATGTCGTAGGCGACGCGATTGCCGTCGTCGAGCTCCAGGGAATTCTCTTCGGGATGAACGCGTTTCACGCCTACCGGCACAAAATCGATCTTGCTCTTCTTCAGCAGCGGCTCGATTTCCAGCTCCAACTCATTGCGCTTTCGCCAATCGACCGCCAACCACGGGTTGGACGGGACGAAGTGGAATTTTCGACTGTTCGAAACGACCGTCACACGGTCTTCCTTCCGTGCCTTCGCGCGCATCTCGTACGCCATCGCCATACCGCCGATACCTGCACCCATGATTACGATGTGAGCCATTGATCCCTCCTTGCTGGACTGCACTGCATGTGAAGAAATACTGATCGCGTACGGCG
>JAGNOM010000057.1 GCA_017990155.1 Propionivibrio sp.
TCGTCGATCTCAGCATTGCTGCATCCAGAGATCCCGGGATCCACAGAAAAGCGCTCGACATCCTGACCGAATGGCTGATCACGCACCTTCTCCAGACGGATCTGCGGATTCGTGACCACATCGAGTGCCGCCAGGCCTGCTGAAACGCTTGCCACGCTAGCATTCCAAGCGCCCGGCCGTCTTTTTGAACTTGCCCGCTGACGCCCGGTCCCAGCGTCGCCTTCACTTCTGCAAGCTCTGCCTCGCCATGGAAACTCTTGTCATCGCCCTGGCCGCGCTGCTGGCCTCCTGTCTGACACTGTTCTCGGGTTTCGGACTCGGCACGCTGCTGATGCCTGTGGTCGCGATCTTCTTTCCGCTCGACGTCGCCATCGCCATGACGGCAATGGTCCACTTCTCGAACAACATCTTCAAACTGGGCCTGATGGGACTAAACGCGGACCGGGGCGTCATCCTGCGTTTCGGCCTTCCGGCGATCATCGCCTCGCTGCTTGGCGCCATCCTGCTCGCCCAACTCTCGCATCTGGCACCGATACACGAATACGCGCTGGCCGGATCGACGCACTCGATCATGCCGGTCAAGCTGGTTGTCGGCGTCATCATCATCGTGTTCGTCGCCCTTGAATTGTCGCCAGCGTTTGCCGCCTTGAGTTTCGACCGCAAGTTCCTGCCGCTCGGTGGCTGCATCAGCGGCTTTTTCGGCGGTTTGTCCGGCCATCAAGGCGCGTTTCGCAGCATGTTCCTGATCAAGGCCGGTATCGGCAAAGAGCAGTTCATCGCCACCGGCGTCGTGCTGGCCGTGCTGGTCGACATCACGCGGATGCTGGTTTATGGCTGGGAGGCGACGAGCACGCCGAAGAACGTCGATTGGCTGGCCGTCGGCGTCGCGACCGTCGCCGCTTTTGCCGGCGCCTTCATCGGCGCCCGGCTGGTCAAGAAGCTGACGATCGTCGCCATCCAGCGCACCGTTTCGGTGCTGCTGGTGATCGTCGGAATTGGCCTGATCTCAGGGTTTCTGTAGCTTCCGCCGCGCCTTCAGCGCTTGGACTTCGCTTCTTCGGGCGCCCGATCGAGACCGCCGAGCGCAGGAAACAATCAACCTATCTATGCCATAAGCCATATACATACAATTCTTATTCGGAGATAGAATGCCAGACCGCAAATAGTCCTTGGTTTTTATCCCATGCATTCCACCCTCTCCGACCTCGCCGCCGCTGGCGTCTCCCTGTTCGGGCAGGGTTCCCGTCTGCTCAAGCTCCGCTTCCCCGAATCCAGTGGTTTTAGCGAAGAGTCCCTGTTGCCACACCGGTTGGCCGGCGAAGAAGGGCTATCGGTCAGCTATCGTTACGTTTTGGACTGTCTCTCCGCCGACACCCACCTCGAACTCAAGAGTCTGTTGGGACAATCCGCCGAGATCTCCCTGTTGCTCCCCGACGGCGGATCGCGTCTGCTCACCGGCCTCGTCACCCACGCCGCGCAAGCCGGCGCCGACGGCGGCTTCGCCAAGTACACGCTCACCATCGAACCGGCGCTCGCCACCCTCGCGCACCGCCGCAACAGCCGCGTCTTCCAGGACAAGACCGTACCTCAGATCGTCGCTTGCGTGCTCGACGAACATATTTCCCGCAACCCCGCCTTCACCGGCGTCTTCCAACACCGGAATCTGCTGACCCAGGATTACCGTCTCCGCTCCTATTGCCTCCAGTACCGCGAAACCGACCTCGCCTTCATCGAACGCCTGCTCGCCGAAGAAGGCATCAGCTACCGCTACCGCCACGGCCCCGAACCCGATCGCTCGATCCAGAGCGGTGACGGCGAACAAAGCGACGACAGCGGCGAACACGAACTCCCGCAACACACCCTGATCCTCTTCGACCGCAACGACGACCTCCCGGCCTGTCAGCCGGAAGACGAAGACGGTTCAGCCGACCCGGCCGGTTCTCGCGCATCGCACCGCACGCGCCCCCAGACCAGAAACAACCGCCTGCGCTTCCACCGCACCGACGGCATCGAAACCGACGACGCCATCGACACCTGGACCGCCGACCGTCACATTCAGTCCGGCCGCACCACCCTCGCCAGCTACGACTACCAGGCCGTCTCGACCCACGTCGGCCTTGACGACACCCGGATCAATCACGGCGAAACCGGCACCCCACTCACCGACGGCCTCGAAGACTACGACCCGCAGACCGGCTACTACGGCAGCGACCCCGACGAGATGGCGCGCTACACCACCCTGCGCCAACAAGCCAAGGATCTCGCCAGCAAGACCTTCACCGGCCAGGGGACCGTCCGTCACCTCGTCCCCGGCAGCTGGTTCGAACTCGCCGACCACCCAATCCACGACCAGGACGGGCCGGAAGACCGGCAGTTCCTCGTCACGCAGTTATCCTTTGAGGCCGAGAACAACCTCCTCACCGACCTCTCGCCAGAAGCGAAACACAGTCTGGGCGGGCTTCCTGAAAAGACAAACACAGCGACCCAGAACACCCCGCCCTACAGAAACACCTTTACGGCGGTACGCCGGCACATTCCGATTATTCCGGAGTACAGCCAGACCACGCACCACAAACCCACCGCCAAGGGCCTGAGCACCGCCACCGTCGTCGGCCCCGAAGGTGAAGAGATCTTCACCGACGCCCACGGCCGCATCAAGATCCAGTTCCACTGGCAACGGAAACAGGACCACCCGGACGGCGGCGCCGACAAAGACGACCATTCGTCCACCTGGGTCCGCGTCGCCCTGCCCAGTGCCGGCGCCGCCTGGGGCAGCCAGTACATCCCGAGGATCGGCCAGGAAGTCGTCATCGACTTCATCGAAGCCGACATCGACCGGCCCTTGGTCACCGGCGTCGTCTACAACGGCACGCACCGGCCGCCGACCTTCAGCGGCGCCGGAAGCCTGCCGGCGAACAAGACGCTCTCCGGACACAAGTCTAAGGAGTACAAGGGCAACCGCTACAACGAACTCTTGTTCGACGACAGCACGAACGAGATCCGCACCAAGCTCAGTAGTGAACATGGCAAGACGCAGCTCAACCAGGGCTATCTGATTCACCCGAGAACCGAGGGCAAGGGCGAACCCCGAGGCGAAGGGTTTGAGCTGCGAACCGACGCGTCCGGCGCACTCCGGGCGGCGAAGGGGCTTCTCCTCTCTACCTGGCAACGCCTGCATGCGAGCGACAAGCAACTCTCAAGGGAAGAAGCGCTTGATCTGATGCAGCAGAGTCTGGAGCTCTTCAAGCAGTTCGGGGAGTACGCGGCGCAGCATGAAGCCTTACCCGTCGATCCCGAACCGCAGGACCAGCTCAAGCAGAAGTTCGTGGATTGGGAAAATGGAAGTAACACCCAAAAGGGTGGCACAGGAACCCACGGCGGTGCGCCGGTGATCGGGATCACGGCGTCGCAGGGCATTCATACCAGCACCCCCGAGAGTCTCGTCAGCTACGCCGGCCAGAACATCGATACGGTCGCCCAGCAGCATCTACAGCAGACGGCGGGACAGCGCTTCAATCTGAATGCGGGGAAAGGCATCTCGCTGTTCGCGCATGAGGAGGGCGTCAAAGCCATCGCCCATCACGGGAAGATGCTGATCCAGTCCCAGCATGACGATACGCAGATCAATGCGGAACAGAATGTGACGGTGACGGCGAGTATGGGGAAGATCACCACCGCCGCCGACCAGCAGATCGTCTGGATGACCGCCGGTGGCGCCTATATCAAACTCGCTGGCGGTAACTTCGAGATGGGTGCGCCGGGCGGCTGCACGATCAAGGCGGCGAAGCATGTTTATGTCGGGCCGGCGAGCAAGGTGCCGGTGCTGCCACAATTCTCCGGTTCGGTCTGCTTGCCATGCCTTATTGCCGCGCAGCAATCTGGTAGCCCATTTGTTGCGCCGATCGACTGAAAGAGGACTCCATGTACTTTGCCTGCTCTCCTCCAAATCGAGACACCCTGTCGTCCGAATTGATTGCATCATTCCAGAAGGTGTCGTTAGCTTTTGGTGGTTTGCTACAGCTATATGCAATCGTCGATGCCGGGTTCGAGTCGCCACTGGCACGTTGGGCGAGAAATCACGGGGTTTCGATCGGCGAAAAGTCCAGCCTTGCCGCAATCAAGAACCATCTACCTTTTGTTATCCCACTCAGCGAGGCGCCATCGGCGAGAGAAGTCTCCCGATTAATCGGTGCCGCAAAGCGGAGCCCAATGATTAGCTTTGTCGCCTCGCGAAGCGATGCGACAAAGCTCGTGCGTGATCTACAGGCGCTATTGGTCGCGCACACCGATGACGGTATGCGCTGGCCGCTGCGGTTCGCCGATACGAGAGTGCTCCCCGTGTTTCTTGGCGAACTTGCCCATGCGGAGAGCCGCCATGTGCTCACGACTGACATCCACGCATGGTGGTGGCCTCGGCGCGATGGGCAGCTCGATGCTTTTCTTAATACCGCAACCGCAAAACCCGCAGCGCCGACAAATAGGCATCTCGAATTGAGCGACCGGCAATTCGATCACATGATGAACGCCGCAATGCCCGACTCCGTGATTGCCCGGTTGCACCAAGCATGCCCCGATATTCTTGACCTCTACGCCCCGCACGAAAACCACGGACGGGTGAGCGCGGCGCTTGAAGTTCTGATATCCAAGGGCTTCGATTCGGCCGAACTGCAATTGCGCTGGGCCGCGCTGGCGTTGAGTTTTCGCCAGACCCTTGAGGACATTCCCGAACTGGTAGCAGCGCTGGCAGAAGCCCCAAGTGATGGAGACCTACTGGCACGCATCGATCAGCTACCCGACGAAGTCTGGGCGGCACAGGACGTAACACCATGAGATCACGACTAGGTGTTTTGCTGGCGGGACTCGCCCTGGCACTGACCTTGACCGCGTGCCAGGAACCGAAAGAACCAGACAACAAGGAAGGTGTTCCGGTGGGCATCACCGGGATCAACCACACGACGACTTATATCGCTGACTTCTATATCGATGGCGCGTTTGGTGGAAACATTTCAAACATCAATAACGGAGGGGGCGGCGGTAGCACGACTTGTTGCGTTGTAATCCCGCATCACTACCGCCCGGGTCTCACCGCGAAAGTTCGCTGGAACCATACGGAATCGAGGATCGACAACTGGAAAGAGACCGTGGCAACAGTACTGCCCTACCCCGATGGCGGCGGGCATGCCTGGGTTAATTTCCTACCCGATGATCGAGTGGTGATCGTGCTAAGTGATATGGACACGTGGAGCCGCGGCTATCTAGGGGAACACAAAGCGCCCAGCCATCCTGACTATCGTGGTGCTACCGCCGAGTTTCCCAGCACCGAGGAGCAACAATGAGCGCTCTCAACCCATTGCCGCCGAGTAGCTCTTCACTGAAAGCCAGAGATTTTCAACGCATGACCGAAGCCTATGCAAAGGCAGAGAAGGTCAGTGCAGATAAACCGAGTTGCACCAAACGCATCTGGGTCGGTTTGTTCTTTGACGGCACAAATAACAACATGGAACGGGATAGACCGGAGAAAGGCCACTCGAACGTCGTTCGCCTTTTTGACGCTTTCCCCGATCGTCCCAATGACGGCTATTTCCGAAATTACATCCCCGGCCTCGGCACAAAATTCCCTGAAATCGGCGAAAAAACGGAAACATCCAGTGGGAAGGCTTACGGCAAAGGCGGCGCTGCCCGTATCCACTGGGGACTGATCCAAGTGCTCAACTCGGCACATAGAGCAGCGGAACTTGGTTTTCTAATCCCCGACAACGAAGCCAAATCCGCCATCAACGACGCCTACATGCTCAAAGACGCCTGGAGCGTCTTCGGCAACAAGCGGCAGGCGTGGTTTCGGGGAAAGGTCGCCCAACTCAAGGCCAACACGCAGAATCGCAAGCCGACGATTACCCACATCGACGTTTCGGTGTTCGGTTTTTCGCGCGGCGCGGCGGAAGCGCGGGCGTTCTGCAACTGGTTGATCGAGTGTTGCGAACAGGATTCTGGCGGACTGTTGTCGTTGGCCGGAATGCCGCTTTCAATCAGCTTTCTGGGCTTGTTCGACACCGTCGCCTCGGTCGGGCTGGCAGACTCTTTCCCATTGCCCGTTTCCGGGCACATGGACTGGGCCGACGGCACGATGCGGATTCCCCAACAGGTGGCGCGCTGTGTCCATCTCGTTGCGGCGCACGAGATTCGCGCATCGTTCCCGCTCAATTGCGGGCGCGACGGTGCATCGTACCCGAGCGGGGTGCTGGAAGTGGTCTATCCCGGCGCACATTCAAACCTGGGCGGCGGCTATGCGCCGGGGGAACAGGGGCGGAGCCGTCAGGGAGTGCCCTCGTTGCTGTCGCAGATTCCGTTGAGGCGAATGTATAACGAGGCGCGCAAAGCGGGTGTGCCATTGCAGGCGCTGGAGAAAATCCCGGAAGCAACAAGCAAGGATTTCGAGATATCGGAGACGCTGCGCGCGGATTTTTCGGCTTATCTCAAGCAAACCGCGGTTTCGGCAGCCCGCGTCGAGCACATGCTGGAAGGGCACATGCGCTACTACCGGCGTTACAAATCGGTCACTGCCGACTGGGAAACGCTTTCGATGAAAGCCGCCGGCGAGCAGGATCGCCAGGATTTGAAGGAGGCGAACAAGGATTGGGATGGAGAGGTGAACGCGCTACGAAGCAAGAAGAAACTCGCCGGCCTCAAAGATCCACGCATACGCGTGCAACTCACCGAACGCGACGAGCAGTTGCTCGCTGACCTCAATACGCCCGTGCATACCGATGTAGTCAAGTTTCTCGACGACTATGTGCATGACTCTCACGCCGGCTTCTATCTGGCTGGACCCGTCACAAAATATGACAAGGAACAGGAGACCAAGCGCGTTGAGCAACTGGTCAAATCAGGGGAAAAGCTCAACGCTTGGGAGCGCAAGGTGTGGACGGCAAAGCAGCAAGGTAAGCCCTTCCCGGTCATGACCGATGCGGATCAGTGGGACATGCTGCAGGGCACCGATATGGTTGTCGCTGCCACAACTGGCACACGGCGAGAAGGAACCGGATATTTCCGGCGACGCGCGGTTTTCGACAAGAGTTGATGCTGTTGTTTTTACCAATCGACATGGCTTCTGAAACTGGCGATTCGTTGTAGTCATCATTAGTATGAAAGGCAAGATCTCGATGCCTACGATATCCGGACACCCACGTCCTCGCGTGAACTCCCCGTTCGACATTTTGCGCGAGTATTGCTAGGCGGCATCCTTATGAACTTTGCGTTGCCGGGGAAGAATAAGCCAGAGATAGGAACACGCCTGTAGTGTCAGCAGCATGAAGAAGGTGCCGCGGTGAGCCGCGAGCGTGCTGAAACCGCCAGCGCGCAGTCCGTCGATCATCACCCCAAGCCCCCATTGCAGGCCGAAGGCGCCGAGGAAGACCATCAGGTTGAAGGTCGTGTTGGCGCGGCCCGAGAGCGCGACGGGGAATCCGGCAGACGTGAGCGAGTAGGCGAGCGTGCCGAAACTTGAGAACGTGCCGTAGAGAATCCACAGCAAATAGTGCTGCCCGGTGGCCTCGGTGATGATCAACAGCAGGGTCAGCAGCGAACCGGCCATACCGCAGCCGAGCAGGTGCAGCGTTCCGATGCCGCGCCGGGCGAGCCGGGTGGCGAGCAGGCCGATCAGCGCGTAGGCGAGGACCATGGCCACGCTCATCGCCGCCAGATGATCGGCGGCGTCGCCGCGCGAGTAGCCGTTGACGTGGATCAGCCAGGCGCCCGACCACAGGCTCTGGATGGCCATGAAGCCGCCGATCTGGGCGAAGCCGAGCGGAGCGAAACGCCAGAAATGGCGGTCTTTCAGGACCGCTTTGACGCCGGTCCACTGCGCTGACAGCGGTTCCGGATTTGGGATGCCGGGTTTGTCCGGGACGCTGAAGAACAACCAGCCGGCGACCGCCAGCGTCAGGCACGCGAGCGCCAAGAAAACGCCACGCCAGCCCGCCGCCTGCACCGCCGCATTCAACGGCGTCGACGCCGCCAGCGCGCCGAGTGTGCCGGCGGTCATCATCCAGCCGGTCAGCGACGCTTGCCGTTCGAGCGGAAACCATTGCGAGAACGCCTTGAACGAGGCCATAAGACAGGCCGAGACGCCGAGGCCGATCAGTCCGCGCCCGAGACTCAGCCCGGCGATGCTGTCGGCGCTGGCGAAAACAGCGGCACCGGCGGCGGCAAAGAGCAGCAGGACCGCTTCGACGCGGCGCGCGCCGAAGCGGTCGAGCAGCATGCCGAGCGGCAGCTGGGCCGCGCCGAAAACGAGAAAGTAGGTGCTGGTGAGCAGGCCGAGATCGGCGGCGCCGAGCGCGAACTCTTCGCTGAGGACCGGGCCGACGACGGCGTTGGCGGTGCGGAAGTGGTAGGAGAGGAAGTAGGCGCCGGCGAAGGGCAGGAACAGGCGGATCCAGAGCATCGGTATCGCGGCTTCAATCGGCGGTACTGGCGTGCGCAGCCAGGTTCTCGATCCGTTCGCGCAGATCGGCGACCGGCGTGAAGTGGAAGGCGTTGCCGATCTTGGTCCGGAGCAGCAGGCCGAGTGTTTCCAGGCCGAGCAGGTCGGCGCGCGCGGTCTGATAGACGACGCCGTGCGTACGCTGGTGACTGTCGACGCGGTATTCCTCGCCCGGGTGGCGCAGGGCGTGCGTCAGGAGCGTGATCTGGCGATGGTTGAGGCGTGCGCGCAAGGCGCTGGAGTGGGCCATCAGGCGCTCGGTCTGCTTCTGCTCGGCCGTCTTGCGCGTCAGGTAATCGTGCACGGCGTCGATCGCCTTGCGCATCGTCGTCAGCTGGTGAATGGCGAAATAGGTGACGTCGTTGTCGTCGGTTTCGCTGTGCAGGTAAGCGCGCACGTACTGGCCCGGCGCCTGACGCAGGAAGTGCGAGATCGAGATGAACTCGACCAGCCAGTAACCGCTCTTCGCCATCGCCCAATAGAACAGGGCGCGCGCCGTGCGGCCGTTGCCGTCGGCGAAGGGATGGTCGTAGCCGATCATGAAATGCAGCAGAATCGCGCGCAGCACCGGATGAACGTAGGGCGTCGAGTTCTCCGGCAGGTTGGCGAAGGCGCACAGGCGTTCGAGCCGCTCGGGCAGCTCCTGCCAGCGTGGCGGCTGGTGCAGCAGGCGGTTGTCCTGGCGGTCGCGCACCTCGACGCCGTCGTCCTGGCGGAAGCGGCCGGCCTCGCTCGGATCGTCGAGCGTGCCTTCGCTGACCAGGCGGTGGATTTCCAGAATCCGCTCCGGCGAAATCGCCTCGTCGCGCATCGAGCGGATCATCTCCATCGCCCGGAAGTTGTTGAAGATCATGCGCTCGCTGGTATCGCGCGGCCGCCGGCCTTCGCGCAGCATCTGCTCGGCGACGCGCCGCGTGGTCGACGCGCCTTCGAGCTGGCTGGAGGTAATCGCCTCCTCGATCAGCGAGTGCATCAGGTAGCGGTCGCGATGCTCGCCGTTGGCTGGACTGGTGGCGTTGGCGGCGGCGATCTGCCCGGCCGCGTCGCGGTCGATGTGGTGCAAATCGATCTGGATCGTCTCGGGGACGCTGATGACGAAGGGCTGCCCGGTCTTGTCGAGCAACGGCAATTGCTTGTACTGCACCTGCCGCGCCAGTTTGACGCGCACCCACCACTGCTCGTGCGTCAGCCCGTCGGGTGGCGCACGGTGGCGCAGTTCGTCCCAGTGCAGATAGGCACCATTGACCAGCGGCGACGGCGGCCCGCCGTGGCCAAGCAGGCGGATCATCTGGTCAGGCGCGAGGCCGGCGAGGATGGCGGTGGTGTCGGGTGGGCTGAGCGGGATATGCACGAGTGTACTAATCAACTATAAATTTAGTAGAATGCAGTGTAGTCGTCCCGCCGCCAATCGTCCATAAAATGTGTACTAAATTTATACGAAATTAGTATGAATGTAGCTGCCGTCGCGTGCCTGGTGGGCCGAGGGCCGATCGTCCGGCAGAATCGGCCGTGCGATGTACAATGAATTGAGCTTAGAACAACACCGGCGCTTGAAAGCGCAACCCGTTTTTCTCCTGGTTTTCGACACCGCGCTTGCGCGGGAAGGAGTCACCATGCTGATCAAAATGACATCAAACACGTCCGGGGAAATGATCATGCTGGCCGAGCATGCCCACAGCCTGTTCCACATCATCGGCAAGGAGTGCACGGCGCGCGGCGTATTCATTGCCGAGCAGTTGCCCGGGGCCATCGAGAAGTTGCACCGTGCCGTCAACGACGAAAAACAGGCCTTGCACGAGGCCGAGCGCCGAATGCGCGAAAACCACGAAGAAGAAGATGAAGACCCGGACGAGAAGGCCGCGCGCGAAGAGGAGTACATGGCTGGGCGCATCGGTGTGCACCTCGGCCAGCGCGCGCAACCGCTGATCAACCTCATGGAATGGACGCAGAAGGAAGGCGGCTTCATTCTCTGGGAGGCGGACAAGGACTTCTGAGTCTGCGCCGCAGTTGTTTCCGCACCGGATGCGCTCAAAAGTGACCAAGGCAATCGCATGAATGCCGTACGCATCAACTCCTCCCCCTTCAAGGGGGAGGTTGGGAGGAGGATGGGATTTCTGGCGGCTATTTCGTTGATCAAGCCACCGTCCGCACCCCATCCCCACCCTCTCCCGTCCAATCGCAAACGTCGCTTTCGCGACCTTCCCCTTGAAGGGGCGGGAGAGGGTGTTCACGCGATTGCCCTGCTAAAGTGACGCGCCTCCGATCCACTCTACGACGAATTCCCCATGAAGAAGATGAAGAGCCTCTGCGTCTACTGCGGTTCGAGCAGCGGACGTATTGACGATTACGCCGACGCGGCGCGCGCCCTCGCGCAGGCGATGGTCGCGCGCGGCATCCGGCTGGTTTATGGCGGCGCGCACGTCGGCATCATGGGCGCCGTCGCCGACGAAGTGCTGCGCCAGGGCGGCGAAGCGATCGGCGTCATTCCCGAATCGTTGATGAAAAAGGAACTCGCGCATCAAGGCCTCACCGAACTGCACGTCACACCGTCGATGCACGCGCGCAAGACGCTGATGGCCGAACTCGCCGACGGCTTCGTCGCCCTGCCCGGCGGCATCGGCACCTTCGAGGAAATCTTCGAAGTGTGGACCTGGGCGCAACTCGGCTTTCACAAAAAGCCCTGCGGCCTGCTCAACGTCGCCGGCTACTACGACGGCCTGACCGCCTTCCTCGACCACTCGGCGCGCGAGCAATTCGTCCGCCAGGAGCAGCGCCGCATGCTGATCGTCGAAAGCGATCCGGCCGCCCTGCTCGACCGCTACGCCGCCTACTCGGCGCCGGAGTTGCCGAAGTGGATGAAGCGCGGGGAAACTTGAGGTGTTGGCAGGGATTGGCGCAATGTGACCGAAGGGCATTGCGCCGAACGCCCTGGCCGCTACCCGACCATCCGTCCCTCCGCATCACGGCGCACGCGGCCGAGGGCTTCGAGGGTGTCGATGATTTGCGGCAGGCGTTTCTTCCACGGGCCTTTGCCGGTGAAGTGGGCGGCGAGGTCGGCGAGAGTGAGCGGCGCGGACGACGCGGCGAGCACGCGAGCGACGGCGGCGACCTGTTCGGGCAGCAATGCCGGCCAGGGACCACGCAACGTCGCCCCCGAACTCGCGACCTTCGTCGTGTCGTCGCCAGACGCCGCGTCCTGATCGGCTTCCTCGGCAAGCTCGTTGGCGACGCCCGCATTCGTCGGCTTCCCGGCCGGGTGCTGGTATTCCGGCCGCAGCCAGCGGATATGGCCTTTGGCTTCTTCGGCCGCGCGTTCGGCATTGAGGGCGACGAGGCGGACGAGCAGGGTTTCGCTGGCCGCTTCTTTTTGCGCGGGGTCCGCCAACAGCGGCGCCAGATCGCCCCAGCCGTAAGCGTCGAGCACGGCCGCGTCGAGTTCGTCGTGAAGGGTTTTGAGCACGCTGACCAGCCCCTGTTCGTGGATGACTTTCTCCTTGGGCGTCAGCGCCTCGCCGGTCTTCAGCTTTTCCAGCACGTTGTACATGCCGGTCAGCGTCAGGGTTTCGTACGCGGCTTGTTGGCGCTTGCGGTGCGCGTCGAGTTGCTCTGCGAGGTCGCGGATGTGGGTGGTTTGGTCGGGGGTGGCGTCGGGGAAGGGGAATGGCTCGAAGCAGCGGGATTTGTTGTAGCGCGGATCGTTTCCCACACCAAGGCGACCGCCGGCAGCCAGCGCCCAGACGACATGCGCCAGCGAAGACAGCACGCCAAGGTGAAAAGCGTCGGCGCTGGCAATGCAGACCAGCATGT
>JAGNOM010000297.1 GCA_017990155.1 Propionivibrio sp.
TGATCGAGTACGAGGCCGTGCATGAAATCCGCTCGTGGAGCGATCTCAAGAACCGGCTCGATTCCGACCGCCGCTGCTACGCCTTCTTCCACCCGCGCATGCCGATGGAGCCGTTGATCTTCGTCGAAGTGGCGCTGGTGGAGGAACTGGCTGACAACGTGCAGGCGCTGCTCGACGAGCATGCGCCGGTGTTCGACGCCCAGCGCGCGAAGACGGCGATCTTCTACTCGATATCCAACACGCAGACCGGTTTGCGCGGCGTCTCGTTCGGTAACTTCCTGCTCAAGCGCGTCGTCGAGGATCTGAAGCGCGATTTCCCGCGGCTGACGACTTTCGCGACGCTCTCGCCGATTCCGACGCTGCGCCGCTGGGTGGACAAGAATCCGGATATCTGGGCGCAAGCCTTTGGCGGCGACATGGTCGAGCGGGTTGCGCGCCAGGTCGGCAGCAAGGGTCCGGTTGTCCAGTCGATCGACGATATCCGCAAGCTGCTGGCCGATGATGCCTGGGTCGGAAACGCTCGTCTGGCGCGGGTGCTTCAGCCCGGGTTGACGCGGCTGGCGGCGCGCTATTTTCTCAACGCCAAGTCGGGCGATCGTCCGTACGATCCCGTTTCGCGCTTCCACCTTGGCAACGGCGCGCGCATCGAGCGCATCAACTACCTGGCCGACACGTCGCCCAACGGCTTGAAGCAATCGTTCGGCCTGATGGTCAACTACCTCTACGACCCGGACGCCATCGAAGCCAATGTCGAGGCATTTTCGCGTGAAGGCATCGTCGCGACGTCGGGTGCCGTGCGACGCGCCGCGCGCGACTGAATCGCTGGCGAGTGCTGCCAGCGTTCAGCAGCCGGGGCAGATAAGATAAAATCGTCGTTTTTGAAATCGCAACCCTGTTCCACCTACTAAAGGAAAATGCAATGGACATCTCGCACATCGAACATATCGGCATCGCCGTCAAGAGCCTCGACGAAGCCATCCCGTTCTGGGAAAAGCAGCTCGGCCTGAAGTGCTATGCGATCGAGGAAGTGAAAGAGCAGAAGGTCAGAACCGCCTTTTTCAAGGTCGGCCAGTCGAAGATCGAACTGCTCGAATCGACCGACCCGGAAGGCCCGATCGGCAAGTTCATCGAGAAGAAAGGCGAAGGCATCCAGCATCTCGCAATCGCCGTCAATGGCCTGCAAGCCAACCTGACCGAACTCGAAGAAAAGGGTGTGCAACTGATCGACAAAGCTCCGCGCAAGGGCGCCGAAGGCCTCGACATCGCCTTCCTGCACCCGAAATCAACGAAGGGCGTTCTGCTCGAGCTCTGCGAAGATCCGAAGAAGTAACAAGCAATCTCAGTCTGACCGTTAAGGCGGAGTCAGGGCGGCAATCGGGGCAGGAGCCAGGCGCCACGCCCGGCCGCCCGATCGGCAGAGCGTCTGCCAGCCGATTCCGGTCTTGCGGAGAGCCGCCCGATGGAGGGCGGCTTCATTTCATCTGGGGGCTTCGATGACCTGGTTTACCTTGTCGCCGCCGCAGGCGGGCCAGAACGCCGCATTCCTTGACTCGCGCAGCGCAGCGGTCTGGCTTGCCGGGCAGCCGCAGGCCAACGCACTGGCCATGCTTCCCGAGTTCCTCGCCCAGATTCGTGCCTTCAACAGCGCTCGCGTCGCGCCGGACGAACGGTTCAAGACCTTGACCGTACTGCGCAATGCGCTGTTTGCCGTCAGCGGCGAGTGCCAGCGGCGCTACGAGAACAAGCCCTTGCCGCTGCTGTCGACGGAAAGGAGCGTCCAGGGTTCGGTCTGCGCGCTTTGGCGCGCCTGCGCAATTTCCTACATGCATTGTCTCCGCGCCTGTCTTGAAGGTGATGCCACGATCGCGCCGCATTCGGCCAAGGTGGCGCATCGCGCCTTGTGCTGTTTGCGCATGGAGCAGATGAGTTGCTATCTCGGTGGCGTGGCACCGGACGGCGAGTTCTGGCGGAATCTTCACGCTGTCCTGGTCTCCGCCGAAACGCTGGGCGTCGCCCGTGACTTCGTCGAGGATCGCCTGCTCGGCGAAACGAAAGAGTCGACTGCCAGCGGCCAGTACGCGATGGCCTTGTTGCTCGAACTGGCCCGACCCTTCGCGCTGTCGCGCGCCCAGTTCGCGGCCATCACGCGCTGGCTGGCGCGCTGGCGCGAACAGGCGAAGATCCTCGTCGAGCCGGACACGGGGCCGAAATCGTTGTGTGTTCCGCTCGATCTATCGCTTGACCTCCCGTTTCTCGATAACGTTCGGACAGCACGGCTCGCACGCTGGCTTTCGGTCGGGCCTGTCTTGCGCAAGATTAGTCAGCGAATCGAATCACTCGCGGCCGGCGAATCGCCCGAAAGCCTCAAACTGGGCTCGGCGCTGTCTGCCGAAGCTTGTACCGATCTGCTGACCGAGCTTGCCGACCACTTGAAGGTGCCGCCGCAGCGTCCGGTGTTGCCGGACGATTTGATGACCATTGAGGTGGCTTGCGGACTGGAGAACCAGTATCGGGTGATCGGCGGGACCGGTCTGCGCGATGCGTCCTTGCGACCGTCGTCCTTCGGCAGTCAGCTGAGCCAGGAGCAATTGGCCGTCTTCGGACACGTCGTGCACCATGAAGAGAAGACCGGACATTCCGAGAAGTGGCGCATCGTGCGGCGTGATCGCGACGAGTTCCACTTGTTCAGACCCGCCGGCTCCGGCGAAGCGCGTCTGGCGCTCAAAAACCTGATCTTGCTGCGACCGGAATGGGATGCCCCGTTCGTCCTGGCGGTGGTCAGCAGCCTGTCCATATACGTCGATGGCGGACTCTGCATTGTGGCGCGCGTCTATGCCGGCGAACCCCAGCCGTTTCTCATGGAAATCCGCGACAAGACCAGCGGCGCGTCGTCCCGGCACCCCGCCTTGATGGTGCCGGCTGGAAATGGAGGAGATCAGGCTTCGATGTTCGTGCCAGTCGGTCTGGTAGCACGTGCCGCTGCGACGCGCTTCATCGAGCCGCAGGCGAATTCGGCGCTTTCGATTCGTCTGGCGGACTGCATCGAGCGCGGGAGTGACCACGAGCGCTGGGGGCTGGCGCATGCCGCGAGTTGAGTCGGTGCATCCGTTCCGGCTCGTGACAAGAGGTGCAAAGCAATGGGAGTAGAATTTCGCCCATGAGCGTACTCCTTGTCATGACCAACTTGCCCGATCGAGCGACTGCCGAAACCCTGGCCGCCAGGGTTGTGGAAGAGCGGCTGGCCGCGTGCGTCAACATTCTCGCGCCCTGTGTATCGCTCTATCAATGGCAGGGTGCCGTCGAGCGGGCGGAAGAAGTGCCGCTGCTGATCAAGACGACCGAAGAGCGCTATCCGCTGCTTGAATCGTTGATTCGTTCGGCGCATCCGTACGAGACGCCGGAGATCGTGGCGATTCCCATCGTCGCCGGTTCGCCCGAATACCTGGCCTGGATCGCCGCCGAAACGCAAACCGAGCGTTGGCCATCGCCGTGAGTCTCTCTTTCAGGCGTTTTTCGCATTTCCTTGTTCTCGTGCTGCTATCCGGCTTCGTACACGCCGCGGATCTGCTGCCGCCGCTGCTCGCATTCAAGCCGGCCGCGCGAGCGCTCGACGGGCAGACGATCGAGGTGCGTTTCGAGATCGCCAAGGGCTACTACCTGTACCGCGACAATTTCCGCTTCGCCGCCGAACCGACAAGTGTTCAGCTGGGCGCGCCCAAGTTGCCGAAAGGCAAGGAGAAGGACGACGATACCTTCGGGCGGGTCGAGGTCTATTACAAGGAGGCGCTGATTCGTGTGCCGGTCGAGCGCAACAGTTCGGGCGTCCTGCCGCTGACCTTGCATATCACCTCGCAAGGTTGTGCCGACATCGGCGTCTGCTATCCGCCGCAGAAACAGTCGCTCAGCCTAGAACTGCCTGATGCCGCCACGGCACCCGCGCCAGCGCCCACGGCCGGAACATCCAGCGATGAGTCCGGCCGCATCGCGGGTTTGCTCAAGGATGCCAGCGCCTGGGTCGTCATCGCCAGTTTCTTCGGCTTCGGTCTGCTGCTCTCGCTGACGCCCTGCGTCTTTCCGATGATTCCGATTCTTTCCGGGATCATCGTCGGCGCCGG
>JAGNOM010000298.1 GCA_017990155.1 Propionivibrio sp.
GTTGCACGGGCCGGGCGTTGTTTTTGTAGAGACGCGCGAAGATCGCCAGTTGCTCGGCCGAGATCGATTGCGGCTGCTTGAGCACCAGCCAGAGGACGTCTTCCGAACACGGCGGCGTCGTCAGCGATCCCATGTACGTGTAGTAATTGCGGTTATCCGGCAGCAGTTGCAGCGGATCGAGCATCAGTGACGGCGGGGCAACCTCCATGTTCTTCTCCAGCGGCAGATTGTTCCAGACCGTCTGGACGAAGGGATTTTCGTCGCCGTGTTCGAGCAGCACGGCAAGAACCGCGAGCTTGCCGTCGTCCGAACGATGAACCAGGTGCGCGACCATGTCGAAGGCTTTGCCGTCGACCATTTCCTCCGACGGGCGATGAAAATGGAACTGAATCAGCTGGTAGCTCTTGCCGAGCAGACTGAGACTGCCGCCGGCGAGCGACACCTGCACCGTATGTCCGTTGTCGATCACGCGGAATCGTGACGGCCGATAGTCGAACTGGATCGGCTCAAGATCGACCCGGATGCCGTCGCGGATATCGATCGGCGATTGCCGCTGGCCGGTTCCGCAGAGCGTGTACTCGGGACTGAGGCGACCCCAGTTTTCAGGCGCGCCGGCACCTTCATAACCCCAGTGGATAGCAGCATGCGCTGCGGCGGCGCGCGCGGACGATGGCCGCGCGGCCGGCCGTGGCGCCGCCCGATGCACGGCCGGTTTGGATGGTTTCAACGTTTCTGCGACGGGATCGGAAGCGGCCGGTGCCTTCTTCGCGGTGCTCGCCGCCATCATCTTCTTCAGGTCCTGCTCGACCGATTTCGCCACGAGTTCTTCGTTCGCCCGGCGCACCTCGGCGGTCATTTCGTTGACCTTCTCGACCGTCTTGGTCGCCGACGCTGAGGCGCCATTCGCGCCTTTAGGGCGGCAGGCTTCGCGGAACAGCTTTTCGTCCGGCGTCCCCGAACGCACCGGCATGGCGAACGGCGACTTCACCTCTTCCTGCCGCAGTGTTTCGCCTTCCTCCTTGTAGTAGGTGCGCTTTTGCGTCGCCAGCGTGCGTCCGTTGCAGTCGAAATAGTTCTGAACTTCGATGATGCGATACGACGCCGACGTCTTCGGATCGACAATCGGCCGGTCGAGTACGACACGGCCGATGGCCGTCGCCCCGCCCGCCGCGTCGACGACGATCGTTTCCCGGTCGATTTCGACCTGTTTCCCCGGTTCGCTCAAGACCACCTGCCAGGCGGCCGAAACCGCTATCGGGAATAGCGCCGCCACCAGAACCGCAGAAAACTTGATGCGCATAAAGGCTCTCCCGCCAAACGTTTTTTCTCTCATCTTTCACTTCACGGAAAAGTTGGGGAAATCTTTAGCCGGGTCATCAGCGTTTTGCGCTCCAGACGAACGATGTCGCCGCTTCACGCCGCAATCCACTCTGGAACGCCAACGCCGTTGCAATGAGAACCGTTATCGTCTACGATGCGAACCGTTCTCAACTATCTAACCAAAGTCATATCCGTGTCTGCGCATACTCTCTCCTCCGAATTCCTGCTGCGGCAAGGGATGGAAGGCGTCTCCTATTCCTGGCTGGGCGGTATCGCCTTGCTTCACGCCGGTGTTTTCTTCGCGCTGGCGTCAGCAAAATCGCCTGCTTTTTCGGACCTCACCCCGCCAGCGATCACGATGCAGGTCGAGATGATCGCGTCCGCGGCGCCAGTCCCCGCACGCGTGGTCGAAGAAGTCGCACCACGTGCTGAACCCGTACCGAAAAAAACACCTCGCCCGCCCAAGCGGCCGATTGCTCGACCGGCCGCGCCAGCGGACAGCGTGCCGTCACCGGCCGCTCAGGTCACTGAACCCGAGCCTGTTTCGGCTGCGGCCATGGCCGACGCTCAGGTAAGCGATATGAGCAGCGACCGCCAGTCGCAACCGGACAGAAAGCATTCGCCGGTCCCCGTCGAAATCTCCCAACCGCGCTTCGACGCCGGTTATCTGAAGAATCCGGCCCCGGCCTACCCGCCGATGTCGCGCCGCCTGGGCGACGAGGGACGGGTTGTCCTGCGCGTTCTGGTCGAAGCCGACGGACGCCCCGGCGAAGTCACGATCAAGACCAGCAGCGGCTTTCCGCGCCTCGACCAGGCCGCCGAGGACGCCGTGCGGCGCTGGAAGTTTGTCCCGGCCCGGCAAGGCGACGAAGCCGTCCGCGCCGCGGTGCTGGTTCCCATTGTTTTCAACCTGAGAGACTGAGTATGGAAAATCCCATGGGCTTTGCCCATTTTCTTGGCCAGGCCGACACCGTCGCGCGTGCTGTTCTGGCGCTGATGCTGATCGCCTCGATCGGCACCTGGTATCTGATCGCCACCAAGGGCGTACGCGCGTTGCGCATGCGCCGGCGCAGCGAGGCTTTCCTCAACGCCTTCTGGGACGCGCCCAACCTCGAAGCCGTCGCTGCCCGCATCCGCGAGAACGGCGTTGCCGAACCGTTCTCGCACCTCGTGCACCACGGCTTTACCGCGATCGAGCAGCACAATCGCAGCCGGCAGGGCGAGACGGTCAGCCTGATCCATTCGGGCAGCTCGGAAGACCTGCTCACCCGAGCCCTCAAACGCGCGATCGACGAGGACCGCAGCCATCTCGAATCGGGTCAGACCTTCCTCGCTACGGTCGCTTCGGCGGCGCCGTTCGTGGGACTGTTCGGCACCGTATGGGGTATCTACCACGCGCTGCTGGCGATCGGCGCATCGGGTCAGGGAACGCTCGACAAGGTCGCCGGCCCCGTCGGCGAGGCGCTGATCATGACCGCGATCGGGCTGGCCGTCGCCATTCCCGCTGCCATCGCCTACAACGCCTTTGCGCGTGCCAACCGCAACACGCTGGCCGGGCTCAACGCGTTCGCCTACGACGTGTTCGCCTTCCTTGCCACCGGTATCAAGACCTCGCCGATGCGCACCGACGCCCGCGATACCAGCGAGAAGGTGATCGCCATGGCTCGCTCCAGCCATTCCAGCGCCGCCGGCGCGGCCTTTCAGGGAGTTTGACGATGGCTTTCGCCAGCATGGACGGCGGCGAAGACGAACCGCTCGCCGAAATCAACATGGTGCCGCTGATCGACGTGATGCTGGTGCTGCTGATCATCTTCATGGTCACCGCGCCGCTGCTCACGCATGCGGTCAAGGTCGATCTCCCGAAGGCGGCATCGACGATGAGCGAGGCGCGCCCGGAGCACATCGAACTGTCGATCGACCGCGACGGGCAGGTGTTCTGGAACGGCCAGGTCGTCGACGCAACTGATCTGGAAGCACGGCTGAGCGATGCCGCGGCGAACATCGCGCCCGAAACCGGAAATGCGCCCGAACTGCGCCTGCGCGCCGACCGCCAGACGCCCTACGAGAAGGTCGCGCAAGTCATGAGCGCCGCGTCGCGCCACGGCCTGACGCGGCTGGGCTTCGTCACCGACCCGAGCGAGGCGCAGGCCCGATGACGACTCCATAAACACCCCGGCCCAGCCCGGCCAACAGCATCCCCACCCCGCTTTTCATTGGTTTTTCTGCCAAGGGGGTCGCTTTGCCCCGACGCCGGCCATCTCCCCCTTTTACCCGCCAACACGCTCCATTCAACAACTCTCAAGAAAGGTCATTTCCCATGCGATCACGGACTTCGAGCGACCGCACCTTCAAGCTCAAGACGATTCCCTTCCTGCTGGCATTTGCCGTGCCGGCGCTCTCCCATGCCCAGGAGGTGACCGGGGAAGTCGTCCTTCCGACCGTCTCCGTTTCCGGTCAAGCGCTGGGGCAAACATTGGGCGAAACGACCGAGGGCACCGGTTCCTACACGACCGGCAAGACGCAGACAGCGACGCCGCTCAGCATGTCGCCGCGCGAAACGCCACAGTCGGTCTCCGTCATCACCCAGCAGCGCATCGAGGATCAGGGCCTATCGAGCATCACCGACGTGCTGAACAACGTCACCGGCATCTCGGTGCACAAATATGAGACGCATCGCGCCCAGTTCACCTCGCGCGGCTTCGACGTCAACACGCTGATGATCGACGGCATCCCGAGCACCTGGGACCAGCAGTGGAGTTCGGGCGAAATCATGACCGGCCTCGCGATGTACGACC
>JAGNOM010000299.1 GCA_017990155.1 Propionivibrio sp.
TCGAAAATCAGCGTTTGACGCCACATGATGGAGTCGGTTTCGGCGGTGGTGGCGGACATTCAGCCGGATCGCGGCTAGCGCCAGCCTCAGCGAGTCGATCAAGATAGGCTTGCCACAATTCGTCGCGGTGAGTACACAACGTGTGCAACATGTCCCAGGAATACAGGCCGCTGTCGTGGCCGTCCGAGAACACCGGTTTGATGGCGTAGTTGCCGACCGGTTCGATGCCGAGGATATCGATGTCGCGCATGCCGACCTGCAAGGTTTCCTGGCCGGGTGCGTGCCCACGTGCTTCGGCCGAGGGCGTGAACACGCGCATGAACTCATAGCTGAGTTCGAAGCGCTCGCCGTTTTCGTATGCCAGTTCGAGGATCCGCGACTTCTGGTGCAACTTGATTTCGGTCGGAATCGGGGTGTCGGAATTGATGCCAGCCATGTCAACCTTCGCGTTTTGGTGAACGCGCTATCATAGCGCAAACTCCACCCGCGAGTCGGAGCGCGTCGGCCACGCTGCCCGGTCGGCACCGCCGCATAGGCCTTGGTGAGCACCTGAAGGTCCTGCGTGCTGTCATCAATCTGTAATCCTTCCTTAATACACTGGGAGTACGAAATTTCAGAGAGTGCGAAGCCGATGCCTGCCACCATCCTTGTCGTTGAAGACGAGCCATCGATTCAGGAACTGATTGCCGCGAGCTTGCAACATGCCGGTCACCGTACTCTGCGCGCCGACTCGGCCGAGGATGCGGTGCGTCTGGTCAATGAGACGCTCCCGGATGTCGTGCTGCTCGACTGGATGCTGCCGGGGATGAGCGGAATCCAGTACGCTCGGCGCCTGCGTGGCGACGAGCGTACGCGCGATCTGCCGATCATCATGCTGACGGCGCGCAGCGAAGAGCACGACAAGGTCTCCGGATTGGAAGCCGGCGCCGACGACTATCTGACCAAGCCGTTTTCACCGCGCGAACTGCAGGCGCGTATCAAGGCGGTGCTGCGGCGCAGAGCGCCGCAAATGACCGAGGACTGCGTCGATGTCGAAGGCTTGCGTATCGATCCCGTGACGCATCGGGTCACCGGTGGCGGCAAGCCGATCGAACTCGGGCCGACCGAATTCCGGCTCCTGCACTTCTTCATGACCCACGCCGAACGTGTTCATAGCCGCGCCCAGTTGCTCGACCAGGTGTGGGGCGACCACGTTTTTGTCGAAGAGCGGACGGTCGATGTGCACATCCGGCGCTTGCGCGCCTCGCTCGAAGCGACCGGGCACGATCGATTGATCCAGACCGTACGGGGAACAGGGTATCGCTTCTCGGCGCAGGTCGAATGAGCCTCCCGGGCGAATCGGAGCCTCGGACTTGAGTACCGTGTGGGAGCGCACCCTGTGGTGGTCGCTGGCATTGGTGTGCCTGGTTTTCGCGCCGGCGGCGATCGCGTTCGGACTGGACTGGGGGCTGTGGGCGCTGATTGCCGGACTGGTCGTCATGCTCGTCTGGCATCTGAACCACCTGCGCCAGTTGCTTGACTGGCTCGAAGGGCCGCTCAACGCGCCGCTACCGCGCGGGCGCGGTGCCTGGGAGATCGCTTTTGCCGGTCTCCATCGCCGTGTTCGCGTCCGTCTCGGGCAGCAGAAGGCGCTTTCCGAGACGCTCGACCGCTTCATGCGCGCCTTCCAGGCGCTGCCGGACGGCGTGATTGCCTTCGATCGGCATCGCCATATCGACTGGATCAACGAACGTGCCGAAACCCATTTCGCCCTGTCCGCCGCGGTTGACCGCGGACAGGCATTGACCAATCTGATTCGCCACCCGGATTTCGTCACCTATCTTGACAGCGGGAAGTATGAAGAGCCGCTGATCTACCGCGGCGGCCGTGTCGAGGGCGTAACCCTGCTGCTGCAGATCATTCCCTACGGCGAGGACCAGAACCTTCTCGTCTCGCGCGACATCAGCCAGCTCGAACGCATGGAGACGATGCGGCGCGACTTCATTGCCAACGTCTCGCACGAGCTAAAAACGCCGCTGACCGTCGTCGCCGGCTTCTCCGAGATGCTCGCTGACGACTACGCGTCGTGCAGCGAAGAGGAGGTCGCGCACTACCTGAAACTGATCTGCGAACAGAACGCGCGTATGCAGCGCCTGATCGAAGACCTGCTCACGCTCTCATCGCTCGAAACGGGGAGTTCTGCGCCAGTTGAAGAGCGCGTGGATCTGGCGCCCATGCTGCGCAGTATCCTGGCTGATGCGCAGGCACTGTCGGGCGGGCGGCACGAGATCTCGCTGTCGATCGAAACGCCGTCAATCATCAAAGGCTGCGCCAACGAGCTGCGCAGTGCCTTCGGCAACCTGGCGGGCAACGCCGTCCGATACACGCCGCAAGGTGGAAAAATCGATCTTGTCTGGCGCTTGCGCGACGGCTTCGGCGAGTTCATCGTCGCGGATACCGGAATCGGTATCGCGCCGCAGCATCTGCCGCGCCTGACCGAGCGCTTCTACCGCGTCGACCGCAGCCGTTCACGCGAAACGGGTGGAACCGGGCTCGGGCTGGCCATCGTCAAGCACGTGCTGACGCGGCACCACGCGACGCTCGAGATCGAAAGCGAAGCAGGCAAGGGCAGCCGCTTTCTGGCCCGTTTCCCGTCGGTCAGTCTTCTGCCCGGCTGACGGCCTCGGATCCGACGCGGATCAGCAGAGTTCGAAGCTGACCCGGTCGAAGTCCGGACCCGAATCGAGCACGCGCACCAGCCGGACGCGCCAAGCGCCAGCGGAATAAAGTTCGATGGTGCGTCCCTTGCGAAACCAGCCTTGAGGAATGACCAGCGATTGTTCGGCGTTGACCGCCGGTATCGCCGGCAGCAGGAAGGCGCGATGGTAGGTGGTGCTGAATTCCCAGAGCGTCTCGCCTTCCTCGGCAATCGACCGCGCGGCGACGGCGACTGGCAACCCGGGCAACGCTCGGACGCCGGCGATCAGGCCGCCTTCCTTCTCCTGCATCAGCCAGGTGTTCTGCGCCAACAGGAAACTCTCGCCATCGTGCGGACGGAGCGCGAGCAACTGACCATGCGTCATCTTGCGCCCCGACGTGCTGCGCACCAGCCGGAAACCGTTGGCCGACTGATTGACGACTTCCCACGCGTCGAGAAGGCTCGCGTAATCCTCCTGGCGTACCTGCAGCACCTGCGTCGGGTCAACCTGATGGCGGAAAGCGAACAGGCTTTCGTAGTCGCGCCGCGAGTAGATGCGGACGTTTTCCGGCTGTTCGAATTCCTTGCCGGAAATGTGGAAGTGCATTTCCTTGAAGCCGGTACATAGTCGCGCCGCGCCCGAGGTCGCGTGGCGGCGGAATTTTCTCGGCGCGCGTGCTTGCGACCACGGACGCGAAATCGTATCGAGCAGCCGATGACACTGGCCCGCCGAACAGTCGTCGCCTAGCCCGAGCTCGCCCGGCGGGATGCGCTGGCGCAGCTGCTGTTTGATCTGCGTGAGCTGCAGCGCCAGCCGGCTGGTATCGAGGCAGCGCAGGTGTTCGGTCTGCAGGCAATCGGCGACGGGGCGCAATGCCGAGTCCTGCATCAGGTCGATGACGAATTGCGGCAGTGCCTCGCCGGGTTGTGCCGTGCGCAGCCCGACCAGCGGTGCCCAGCAGGCCGCCCAGCGGCGCACCAGTGTTTGTTCGCGCGCCGACAGGCTGTAGTAGCCGGCCATGTCGCAGAGCAGGAAGCTGACGTAGGCGGCCTGAATGTGCGTGCTGCGTCCCAGTGGTTCGAGCGGGTCGGAGATGGCCAGCGTCGCGATGTTCCATTCTTCGGCGCTGGCGTAGTAGCCGTGCAGATCGAGCCACAGGCCCCACGGAAGCTCGCGCCGGGCCCGCAGGTGTTCAACGATCGACATGCCCGTATTCTGGATGCAACGATGCAGGAGCATCGCCACGCGTTGCGCGTGCGCGGCACCGTGATCGTCAGGCGAGTCTCGCTCGGCGCAGTGCGCGTAAGCGCGAGCGGCCTTGCGCCAGAGCGTGGTGACCTGCAGGAACACGTCTTCCTCGATGTCGCCGAGCGGCAGCGGCTTGTTCACGTAGCGTTTGGCCAGATCCTCGGTAACGAAGG
>JAGNOM010000300.1 GCA_017990155.1 Propionivibrio sp.
CCTGATCCTCGACACTGTGGCGAAGCGCGGAGCCGGATTCCGATCCTTGGGTGACGCATGGGCTGACACCACAAGCCCGCACGGTCGGCTGCTACTGGCGATCCTCGCCGGGCTTGCGGAATACGAGCGCGAGCTGATCAAGGTTCGAACCGGCGAAGGGCGGGCGCATGCCAAGGCGCGGGGCGTACGGTTTGGTGCGCCGACAAAGTTGACCCCCTATCAGCAGCAGGAAGCGCTTGAGCGGCTGGACAGGGGAGAAGCGCCTTCCGTTGTGGCGCTATCCTATGGTGTCAGTCGGTGGACCATCCAACGGCTTCGATCTGACCGGAAATAAGAACAGGGCCAACAAACACCGACGATTAGCCCCCGTAGGCCCGCTCTCTCACATAGGGCTGTAGGGCCGAAGGGGGCGGGTGACTTGCTTCGGGGTCTGAGTAGCAACGGAACAGAAAACCTACATAAGGATTTCACGGCTCGTCATCGGGGTCGGCGGTTTTCGGATCGCGTAGAGGCCTGAGTTCGCCTCGGGCCACGAAATCGGGGAGCGTGAAGGCGTATCGACCAAGCATGTTGACGTGACGGAAGCCGAGCGGCGAGAGACGCGTGACATCCTCCGGCTTGACGTCGTAGCCTTCAGTCAAGAGCTGGTTGACGGCTGCATCCGTGTAGATCGTGTTCCAGAGCACGACGAGATTGACGACCAGGCCGAGTGCTCCGAGCTGATCTTCCTGTCCCTCATGATAGCGCTGCCGCAGTTCACCACGTTTTCCATGAAAAATGACGCGGGCGAGCTGGTGGCGACCCTCACCTCGATTGAGCTGGACGAGAATACGGCGCCTGTAGCTTTCATCATCAATGAAGCGCAGGAGGTAGAGCGTCTTGATAAGGCGGCCGAGTTCCTGCAGGGCGCGAGCGAGACGGGTTGGCCGGTCATTGGTCTGGAGGGTTCGGGTGAGGCCAGCGGCCTGGACGACGCCGAGTTTGAGGGAGCCGGCAAGCCGCAACAGATCGTCCCAATGCTCGATGATCAGCTTCATGTTGATCCTGTTCGCCGCGAGATCGTCGAGGATGCCGTAGTTGGCTTTTGCATCGGCGCGCCAGAATCTTGCCCCGCCGACATCTGCGATGCGAGGGCTGAACTGGTATCCGAGCAGATAAAAGATGCCGAAGACGGTGTCGGTATATCCGGCCGTGTCGGTCATGATCTCGGTGGGCTGAAGCTCGGTCTCCTGTTCCAGCACGACGGCGAGGAGGTTGAGGCTGTCGCGCAGGGTGCCTGGAACGGTCATGGCGTTGAGGCCGGTAAACTGATCTGAAGCGAGATTGTACCAGGTGATACCGCGCTCCTGCCCAAAATATCGCGGATTGGGGCCGGAATGAATGGTGCGGACCGGCACGACGAACCGCAATCCATCGGCGGACGCCACTTCACCGCCGCCCCATTTTCTCGCCAGGGGGATGGCGTTTTGCGCCGCGACCAGAGCGGCGTTTGCGGCGGTCAGCGTCTCGGCGCGCAGGAAGTTCTGCTTGACCCAGCTGAGCCGGGAGCGTCGAAGTGCCGGGGTATCGATGCGAACCAGCGGCTCGAATCCGGTATTGGTCGCTTCGGCGACAAGAACGGCGCAGATGCTGGTTGCGATGTTTTCCGCGCGTGAGCCGCCCTCGCTGGCGTGGGTGAAGAGATCGGCAAAGCCGGTTTTCGCATGCATTTCCATGATCAGTTCGGGCAGATCGAGCCGAGGCAGACGCGCATCGATCGCGGCGCGCAGCGCGATGAGGCTAGGCGGTTCCTCGATCTTTTCCAGGCGATCGAGGGACAGGTCCGAGCCTTCCGAGGTATTGATGATGGTGACGGCCGGGTTCAGCGGGACACGATCGGCGGTTTCCCTATAGGCTCGGTCTAGCCGGCTCGACAAACGCCCGAGTTCTTCGTCAGCAACGGTGGACACTCCGACGGTGCGGCAGACCGTCGGACGTGCAGCTTCCCATGCTGGACCTGATAGCAGCCCCTTGCGCGGATCGGCATACCGCAGTGAGTGAACCGGAAAGATGTCGCGCCGGCGAATGGCGCGGCGCAGTTCGTCCAGGATGCAGAGCCGATATCCTGTCAGATCGACAGCGCCATCGGCAGTCTTGAGTTGGGTCTGCCATGCCTTTGGCGCAAAGGCTGTTGGTGGTGGGCCGGCGCGCTTGCGGCCGGAATGAACCACACGGAGATAATCAATGGCCTCCAGCAAGGGCCGGCCGGCGGGAGCCGCGCCGAGATCGAGGCCGGCGAGCAGTCCCGGCGTATAGGCAATCTTGCGATTGTGCTTCCTGAGTTCGGTAAAGTAGGTGTCGTCGTGAGGTTCCGCGAGGGTGCCGACACGCTCGACGGCCGCGTCAAGCGCCTGCCTGTCGATCAGGTCGAAGATTGCGGTGCGGACTGCATCGTCGGGCGTTTCGGGATCGAGAATGACGATCGCCGCGTCGCGTAACTTCAGTGCCGCTGCATCCAGGTCTCGCAGCGACCGCAATCTTGCCAGCTTGGCGGCCGACGACGCCTCCGACACCATCGATGTCGTAACCGCGTCGAACAGATCGATGACATCATCCCCGGCCGATGCTTCGAGTGTTCGAATAAAGGCCAGCAGGGTTGCAGCGCGCCGGTCGGCCGGCAGACGCGAAACGGCCTGAGCCTTTGCAGCGCTGGCAAACCGCGCCAGCGCCGTGACTTTACCCGGTGGCAGCCGATCGAGCGACGGCAGGCCGCTTGCGAGGGTGCGAATCTCTTCCAGACGGCCGAGTGCACGGCTGATCTCCCGCCCGCTCTGAATGTACGGTCCATCGCGCAGCCGGTCGAGCGGGCTTTGCCGACTGCCTTCGGAAACAGCGACCAGGCTATCCAGTCGCGCACGCTGCTCGGGCGTCATCGACTCGATCAGCAATCTATGCAGCCGGCTGTTCGCCCGTGTGCGAACCCTTGCCACGGCCCTTTCCAGCACAGACAGGCCCGGCAGCAGGACCTTGGCTTCCAGCAACCATGCGACGGCCCGGTCGAAGAGAGCCGACGGTCGGTCCGATCCCGTCCAGCACAGGGCGTAAAGAAAGCGGTTGAGACGGAACGCGACACCGAAATCGGTATAGGTTCGGTAGCCGTAGTGCTGACGAATGCGAGGCGCATGGCGCCAGCGCCCTTCGCTGCGGGCATATTCGGCAATCAACTCTTCGGGCTCGGTGAGCGAAAGCTGGCGGGCGGTGAAGCGCAGGGCCGGAACAGGTGCCTCTGTGGGGTCTTCCGGAAAGGTGCCGAGTATGCGCAACGATCCGAGCTGGACGGCGACGCCCAGACGATTGTGATCGCCGCGATGCAAGGCGACGAACGCACGATCGGCGTCATCGAGGTGGAAATAGCGAGCCAGTTGATCCGGGGTAAGCTCGTCGGGAAAACAGCCATATTCCCGCGCCTGGCTCTCGCTCAGATATCCTACCGGCACGGTCTTTTACGCCTGCATGCTATTGTCGCGTTTCGCTCGACGCTTGCTTGCCAGCAGATCACTTGCCCGCTCGCGAGGCTTTCCCTTGGCATCGACGTAGGCATAGAGCGTCGACAACGACACACCGAGTTCAGCCGCGACATCACGCGCAGCGTTGTCGCGATCTGCCATCATGGCCATGGCCGCCTTCAGCTTCTTCAGTGTCATGACGCGCGGGCGCCCACCAGCCCGGCCTCGGGCACGCGCCGCTGCCAGCCCCGCCATGGTGCGTTCGTGGATGAGATCGCGCTCGAACTCCGCCAGGGTGGCAAAGATGCCGAAGACGAGGCGCCCGGTTGTCGTCGTGGTGTCTACGTCGCCGGTCAGGACCTTCAGGCCGATCCCTTGCTTCTGAAGGTCGCTGACCAGGCCGACCACATGGGCAAGCGAGCGGCCGATGCGATCGAGCTTCCACACTACCAGAGCGTCACCAGCCCGCGCGATCTCAAGCGCTTTAGCCAAACCCGGCCGTTCTGTTGCACGGCCCGAGCATACGTCGTCGAAAATCTTCTCACATCCGGCGCGTTCAAGACCGTCGCGTTGGAGATCGAGATTCTGCTCGATGGTCGAAACCCGCATATA
>JAGNOM010000301.1 GCA_017990155.1 Propionivibrio sp.
CCGCGAGACCGACTCCGTGGCGGTGCGCGAGGATCTGGCCAAACTGATCAGCAACAAGACCTGCCCGAAATGCGACGGCGCCCGCCTGCGCGAGGAAGCGCGCCATGTACGCATCGGGTCGCGCAAGGATGCGCTGACCTTGCACGAAGTCAGTCGCTTGCCGCTTGCCCACGCACGCGAGCACTTCCTGAATCTGGAGCTGGCCGGGAACAAGGCGCAGGTCGCCGAAAAGGTGCTGAAAGAAATCACCAGTCGCTTGCAGTTCCTGATCAACGTCGGCCTCGACTACCTGTCGCTCGATCGCTCGGCCGAGACGCTGTCCGGCGGCGAAGCGCAACGCATCCGGCTGGCTTCGCAGATCGGCTCCGGCTTGACCGGCGTCATGTACGTCCTCGACGAGCCGTCGATCGGCCTGCACCAGCGCGACAACGACCGGTTGCTGAAGACGCTCAAGCAGCTACGCGATATCGGCAACACGGTAATCGTCGTCGAGCATGACGAAGATGCCATCCGCAGCGCCGATTACGTGGTCGATATCGGCCCCGGCGCAGGCGTACATGGCGGCGCGATCGTCGCCGAAGGCACGCCGCAACAAGTGGCCGACAATCCGGCGTCGATGACCGGTGACTACCTCGCCGGGCGCCGCCGCATCGAAGCGCCTGGCAAACCACGTCAGCCCGATCCGGCGCGGCAACTGAAAGTGATCGGTGCACGTGGCAACAACTTGAAGAACGTCACGCTCGAACTGCCGGTCGGATTGCTCACCTGCATTACGGGCGTGTCCGGCTCCGGCAAGTCGACGCTGATCAACGACACGCTCTACGCCGCTGCCGCAAGACACCTGTACGGCTCGACGAGCGAGCCGGCCGAGCACGACGAAATCTCCGGCCTCGACCATTTCGACAAGGTGATCAACGTTGACCAGTCGCCGATCGGCCGCACGCCGCGCTCCAATCCGGCCACCTACACCGGCCTGCTGACGCCGATCCGCGAGCTATTCTCCGGCGTGCCCGAATCACGCACGCGCGGCTACGGCCCCGGACGCTTCTCGTTCAACGTCAAGGGCGGCCGCTGCGAGGCTTGCCAGGGCGACGGGGTAATCAAGGTCGAAATGCACTTCCTGCCCGACATTTACGTCGCCTGCGACGTCTGCCACGGCAAGCGCTACAACCGCGAAACACTTGAGGTCAACTACAAGGGCAAGAACATCCACGACATCCTGCAGATGACCGTCGAGCAGGCGCGCGAGTTTTTCGATGCTGTACCGGTCGTCGCGCGCAAGCTGCAGACGCTGGTCGACGTCGGCCTCTCCTACATCACGCTGGGACAAGCCGCGACCACGCTCTCCGGCGGGGAAGCGCAGCGCGTCAAACTCGCGCTCGAACTCTCCAAGCGCGACACCGGCCGCACGCTTTACATCCTCGACGAGCCCACCACCGGCCTGCACTTCCAGGACATCGAAATGCTGCTCGCCGTACTCCATCGCCTGGCCGACCACGGCAACACCATCGTCGTCATCGAACACAATCTCGACGTCATCCGGACGGCCGACTGGATCGTCGACCTTGGTCCCGAAGGCGGCAACGGCGGCGGCCAAATTCTTGTGGCCGGTACGCCGAAAGTCATAGCCCAAGCGGCTCATAGCCATACCGGAGAATTTCTCAAACCATTGTTGGCAAGACGCTAAACCTTGTGGGATCGCCGTTCAGTGCTCGACCGACGCCCAAATACAACACTTTTTTTGAGGTTCTTTGCGATTTCACATACCATCCCCCTTCCCTCTCGGCGTATGAAGTGTAAGAATCGCTGCGATGCACCAGTGAGGCTCTCAACTATCAACAACAGGAGTTACTATGAACAAGTCTGAATTGATCGACGCAATTGCCGAAAGTACCGAACTCTCCAAGGTTGCCTCCGGCAAAGCTTTGGACGCTGTGATCGAAACCATCGTCAAAGCTGTTGCCAAGGGTGACGGCGTGAGTCTCGTTGGTTTCGGCTCCTTCAAGGCCGCTGCACGCGCAGCCCGTGAAGGCAAGAACCCGAAGACTGGCGAGAAGATCAAGATTGCCGCCACCACCGTTCCGAAGTTCTCGGCTGGCGCGACGTTCAAGTCTGCTGTTGCAGAAGCCTCCAAGGGCAAGAAGAAGAAATAAGGTCAATAGAATTGAAAAAGGGCTTGCCGCTTGGCAAGCCCTTTTTCGTTGACGGGATTGTTCTCGCACTGATTGACGCTAAAGAATCGCCCGCGTAAAATCGGCGCCTCTAAAGGGGGCGTAGCTCAGTTGGGAGAGCGATTGGTTCGCAATCAATAGGTCGGCGGTTCGATCCCGCCCGTCTCCACCAATATTCAAACCCCAACCTCTCTCGGTTGGGGTTTTTTCTTATGTGCTCCCGCCAGACCCCGCGAACATGTGCGGAACGCTGAGTAGGTTTGCGGACTTCGACAGTCCGGCTGCCAGCCTCCCTCTGGCCACATGGCGCTCTCTCCGGGCCATTCCTCTCTCCTTTCTGTCCGGCTCAAAACTACCCGAAGTCCGCAGGCGTCACGCCCGCGACCTATGTAAATCAACGGCTTGCGTGTTGATCGATCAAGCGGTTGTTTTTTGGCATCGGTAAGCAATCGGTGATCTCGTCCTTGGCCAGCACCGCCATGCACTCACCTGTTGTTTGCAGTTTGTCAGAAGTAGATATACACTTCTGACAAACGGAGTCTGACCATGAGCCATCTTGCTGAAACCATCTTGTCTGCTGCACAAGCCTTGCCCGAAGGCGGCTTGCTGTCGGCCAAAGAGTTCCTGCACCTGGCCTCCAGAGCTGCGGTGGATCAGACCCTCACTCGTTTGACACGCGAAGGCAAGCTGATGCGCGTTGGGCGAGGCGCCTACGCCGCACCGGTGATCAGCCGCTTTGGTGCGCGCCCCCCTTCGACCGAAGCCGTGGTCAAGGCCATCGAATCCGCCAGCGGCGAGGTGATCGTTGCCAACGGAGCCACCGAAGCCAACGCACTGGGCTTGACCACCCAGGTGCCGACCCGTGAGGTATTCCTGACCTCGGGACGCTCGCGCAAATTGCAGCTCGGCAACCGAACCGTTGAACTCAAGCATGGCAATCGGTGGCAGCTGGTTCTGGGTGCGCGTCCGGCCGGCATGGCGATCCGTGCTCTTTCCTGGCTGGGGCCGGAGCAAGCATCCTCGGCACTGAAGATGCTTCATACCAAGCTAGCACCGGCGGAATGGGCTGCGATGCGCTCTGCCCGAGCCGTCCTGCCCAGTTGGATGGCACGCGCGGTGAGCGAGGTCAGCGAACATGCCTGAATCCTGGTTTGAACTCAGTTCTGCTGACCAGTCCGAAGCCCTTGAGGTGGCCGCAGGTCGGAGTGGCAGGCCAGCACACCTGCTTGAAAAAGACATCTGGGTCGTCTGGGCCTTGTCCGCAATCTACGACTCGCCGCTGGGCGACACACTGACCTTCAAGGGTGGCACCTCCCTGTCAAAGGTGTACAAGGTTATTGACCGCTTCTCCGAGGATATCGATCTGACTTACGACATCCGCGAGCTGGTGGCGGACCTGTTGCGCGACGGCAATCCCATCCCGGCGTCAGCGAGCCAGGAGAAAAAGATCACCAGTGCGGTGCACAGCCGCTTACCGAAATGGATCGAGCAAACTGTTCAACCCGTCATAGAGCAGGCATTGGTGGCCAGCGGGCTGCAAGCCGAGCTGAGCCTGGCCGGCAAAGACAGTGACAAGCTCATCATCACTTATCCAGCGACTAAGAAGGGAACAGGTTACGCCGCAGCCACGATCCAGTTGGAGTTTGGTGCGCGAGCCACCGGTGAACCCCATCAGCGACATCACGTGGCCTGCGACATCGCCCCGCTCATTGACGGGGTGACCTTCCCGACAGCGCAACCCTTGGTAATGGCGGCAGAGCGTACCTTTTGGGAGAAGGCGACGGCGGCTCACGTGTACTGCCTGCAAGGGCGGCTGCGAGGAGATCGCTATTCACGCCACTGGTATGACCTCACCGCTTTGGCCAAAACGACGCACTTCGATTCAGCGGCCAGCGATCACGAGCTGGCGCGGCAGG